>JAJPHU010000138.1 GCA_021325115.1 Planctomycetota bacterium
ATCCCGCTGGAAGTGCCCGAAGGCACGCCGGTGATCGCCGACAAGGGTCACGATTCGGACCCCTTGCGAGACGACCTGGAAGCGGAGGGGTTCGTGCCGATCATCCCGCACCGCAAGAACCGGGTCAAGCCGTCGCGCAACGACGGCCGCCGACTGCGGCGTTACCGCCGTCGCTGGTTGATCGAGCGGACGAATGTGTGGCTTCATTGCTACCGCGGCCTCGCGGTGCGTTGGTCCTTTTACTCGTTCATGTATGTGGGCATGGTCTACTTGAGTTTTATTCATATGGCCCTACAGAGGTTTTGAAACAGTCTCTAGGGACAGTTTGGCGATGAGACGTTCGCGGCGTGCGTTCTCGATTTCCAATTCCTTTGGAGCGTTTGGCCTCAATCGGCATTGAGGCCGCCGTACTGGTTGCGCCAGCGGTGGAACGTCTGCTCGCTGATGGCGAGGCGTTGGCAGACCTGGGCGATGGTCAAGCCTTGGGCCAGGTCGGCCTCGGCTTGGCGCAGTTTAGGGATAATCTCTTCTGCCGTGGTGTCGCTTCATGCTTCTT
Source organism: Planctomycetota bacterium (assembly GCA_021325115.1). Classification (GTDB taxonomy): domain Bacteria; phylum Planctomycetota; class Planctomycetia; order Gemmatales; family Gemmataceae; genus JAJPHU01. Next base: position 557 of record JAJPHU010000138.1, read on the forward strand.
CTCCTGCCCGCGAAGGGCTTCAGAGACTCTCCTAGCATCTTGGACCACTTTTTGGGGAGCAGACCAAAAAACCCTGGCAGGATGTCTTGCACTGAGGGTATGACTATCGTTGGCAGACCCACCCTGCTATTATTTTTGGTTGGGAATATCCACGACTTCGCCCGTAGCTGAGCCATGATCATGCACCTGGCATCGCGTCCAATGTTGCGGCGACTTGTGTTGGTGGATCAGCGAATTCGCTCAGGGACTTATCCCAACGCCCGCACACTCGGAGCAGAGCTAGAAGTCAGCCCGCGAACAATCTACCGCGACCTCGATTTCCTGCGTTACTCCTGGGGGGTGCCGATCGAATTCTGCCCCCGGCGTAATGGCTTCTTTTACCGCGACCCAGATTACGCTCTGCCGCTGTTGCGTCTTACCGAAGGGGAATTGCTGGCCCTGTTCGTTGCCGAACGCGTCTTGCAGCACTATCGGAATACACCCTATGGTGCCGATTTGGCCACGGCCTTCGAGAAGCTGTCTGCGCAATTGCCCGACACCGTCTCGCTCGACCTGACCCATTTGCAAGACGCCTATTCGATTCGCGGTCCGGAAACCAGCGTCGGCGATCTGGAATGCTTTCGCAAGGTGGCCCGTGCCGTACAGCAGAGTCGGCAGCTCGAATTGGTCTATTGGTCGGCCTCGCACAACGAGACCTGCCGACGGGTAGTCGATCCGTATCACCTGACGTCGGTATCGGGCGACTGGTATTTGATAGCATATTGCCACCTGCGGGAGGAGGTGCGCATGTTTGTGCCGGCTCGCATCCAGTCGGTGCGTGAAACCGGGAAGTATTTCGAGCGTCCTGCGGATTTTCGGATCGAAGAGTATTTGGATGGGAGTTTTCGGGCGCTGCGCGGCGACGGCCGGCCGCGGCGGGTGCGTCTGCGCTTCAATGCGGTGGCAGCGCGCTGGGTGCGCGAGAAGCAATGGCACCCGTCGCAGCGGCTGCGCTCGTACAAGGACGGCAGCCTAGAAGTGTGCTTTCGCTTGACCCACCTGGATGAAGTGAAGCGTTGGGTGCTGTCGTATGGATCCGCGTGCGAGGTGCTGGAGCCGGCAGAGTTACGCCAACAGGTAGTAGAGGAACTGCAACGAACCTTGGCCGGGTACGGCCAGTGAGATGACACAGAAAATTTCAATGTGGCTCATGGGGCGAATGAGGTGGCGATCTGTCTTTTCGTCCACGAAGGGTGGACTTCCATTACCGATTCCGCCCCATGAGCCCAAAAATGTACCTAAGGGCTGCTTGGAGATGAGCAAGTGAAATCGCCTGACGGCATCACTGACGCAAGTCTTTCTCCACCTGTAGTTTACAGATTGGAGTTTGCTCAATGCCTTTCGGCTCTCCCGCAACCCTTTCAGTTAATTAGGACATCTATTGATCGCTTTTTCTCTGTTCGGAGAAAAAATCCGCGCTCGCCGTCCTATAATATAGAGTAGAGGAAATGGTTCGATGACTCCTATCTGCTGAGGCGATCATGGCGACTTTGCTATCATTGGTCAAGAACATCGCTGGTGACGAGGATCTCGTTGGCGAGCTGTACTGCTACCTATGGGAGGCAGAGCTCCCCGACGATCTTTGCGATCCGATCCGCTCCCTAATCGCGCGCGGCATCGAGACGATTCGGCGGCGGCACCGACGCCATCGCGCGGGGCTTCGGACAAACGTCGACGACTACCTCGAGCGGCACGAGGGTTGTGTCGCTGATCCCTCAAAGCAGGTCGAGGCTCGCGAGCTACTCCAGCTGGCGGTGAGCAGCGACTTCGATGCCGACGCATTGAAAGCCGAACTGAACGGAACCTTCGCCGAATTTGCCACGCACAATCCCTACTGCTCGCGCGGCGCGGCGTACAAGAGGCGCGCCGCGTATCACGAGCGCGTCCGTCGCCTGGCGCGGGAGGTTGAGGAATAGGGAGGAAACCATCATGGACATTATCGAAGTTCGCTTTTCCGTCAAGGGGCAAACACTGCCTGTGCGTCACGGCTACTCCCTATACGCTGCACTATCCAGAGCGATCCCTGCATTGCATGCTGCAGAGGCGGCGTTAAGCATCGGGCCGATCAACGGCGACTATCTCGGCAAAGGTTTGTTGCGCCTAAACGAACGCTCCTACTTGCGCGTCCGTCTACCTGTCAATGATATCGTAGTCCTTCTACCCCTCGCAGGGCAAGCCCTTGAGGTGGAGGGACACAAAATTCGCCTTGGTGTGCCTAACGTTCGTGCCCTCTCCCCTTCTCCCACGCTTGGTGCGCGGCTGGTAATGATGAAGGTCCATGGCGCTGCCTCTCCCACACCGGAGCGTTTTCTCAATGCGGTGCGTCGGCGGCTGGAAGAACACGGTATCCAAGGGGAACCATCTCTACCGCTTCGCCGTTTCGGGCCACAAACAGGCCAGCCTTATCGTCGCGTCCTCCGGGTCAAGGAATACACGCTCGTGGGCTACGCACTGCAAGTGGCAGGTCTAAATCCAGAGGACTCGATTCGATTGCAGGCGAATTGCCCGTTCGGCAAAAGGCGAATGGGTTGCGGGTTCTTCGTGCCTCTCAAGCAGGAGAACAGAGATGAAGGGGTTTGACCATCTCCTTGCCAAAAGCCGAAGGGCAGACGAGCCATTGCATCCGTCCCTGTTGCTATCGGGGCATCTATCCGATGTGTACGCAGCGGCTCTTCGGTTACTGGAAGCAACCAGTAACGACCAGTTATTCGCACTTGGTCTCGATCCGGCTGCCTACGGCGAGCGCTTCCGCCGGATAGTTCTCTTGGCGGCTGCCGTTCATGACCTCGGTAAGGCGAATGATCATTTTCAGGAGATGATTCATGGCCGGCGGGACATTCGAGTCAACCCGCAAGGCCTGCGACATGAATGGGTGACCGTGTTGATGTTGTCGCAATTGCGCGAATGGTTGTTGCCGGTGGTGGACGGATCAACCGACGATTTCGCCATCGTCGAGTGGGTCGTCTCCGGGCACCATCCGGCACATAATCATCCCAGCCCACCCAAAGGTCCACCGGATCAAGGTGGGAGTGGGCCAGAGATCTATTTTCTTGCCGATCATAAGGATTTTTCCGACATCCTGTCTTGGGTGAAGAAGCAATTTGACCTCGCGAGCGAGGCTCCCTCGATCACCCCCCTGAAGCACAACCTTGTTGGAGGCGAAACGGTGTTCGGGGCTTTGAGACGCTGGCTACGTGCTGGGCAGCAGACTTGGGAGCGATGGGGAATTCTCGATAGACGACTCGTCGCCGCAGCAAAGAACGCTTTGATCGCCGCAGACGTGGCCGGGTCGGCGTTGCCGAAGGCGAAACCGAGCGATCCCAACCGTTGGACGTGGATTACCGAATCGCTAATGAAGAAGCCGGAACGAGGCGATCTTCAAACTGTCGTCAATCATCGACTCAACGGTAACAAACCGCGACCCTTCCAAATAGAAGTCGCTTCCTCACAGCACCGCGTGACATTAGTGAAAGCGGGTTGCGGCAGCGGGAAAACGCTGAGCGCGTATATGTGGGCCGCGAAAAATTGGCCGACTCGCCGACTCTATTTCTGCTACCCAACAACAGGCACGGCCACCGAAGGCTTCAAAGACTACCTCTTTGAGCCGGACAGCGAACTTGGCGGGATTGGTGCGAAGCTGTTTCACAGCCGGCGGGATGTGGATTTTGAGATCATCCTGACTACGGGAAAAGACACGGAATCGAGCGAGGCCGATGCAGTCGCCCGATTAGAGTCGTTGGAGGCATGGTCCACTCCAATCGTCGCCTGCACCGTAGATACGGTCCTCGGACTGTTGCAGAATAACAAGCGAGGTCTATACGCTTGGCCAGCCTTGGCTCAATCCGCATTCATCTTCGATGAAATTCATGCTTACGACGATCGTTTATTTGAGTCTTTGCTCCGCTTTCTTCGTGATCTCCCCAACTTGCCGGTGTTGCTCATGACGGCCAGTCTACCGGCAGTACGAGAGGAGGCACTGCAGAAAGTTGTGGGGAATCTATTGCCGTCCATCCCTGGCCCGGACGATTTGGAAACGCGACCGCGCTACAGGAAGGCCACGATGACCGACAACAACCCACTAGCACTTGTAGCGGAAACCTTGAAAACCGGTGGGAAAGTGCTCTGGGTATGCAACACCGTGGGCCGTGTCCTGGAGACAGCGGAGCGTGCATGCGCCTTCTGCCCCCTTTTGTACCATAGCCGATTCAAGTACGAGGATCGGGTAAAGCGGCACCGGGCCGTCATCGAAGCGTTCCGGTCCGAGGGACGACCGGCTTTGGCCATTTGCTCGCAGGTTGCAGAAATGTCCCTCGATCTGTCGGCGGATTTGTTGGTGACAGACCTTGCGCCGGTACCGGCCCTCATCCAACGTCTGGGACGGCTGAATCGACGGGCGAAGGACAGCGATCGGACCAAGCCGTTCTTCGTGGTCGAACCGGAAGGGCCGAAGCCTTATTTGCCCTATACGGCTGCCGATCTCGCTGCGGCTCGGGTCTGGTTGGAAAAACTGCCGAACGACGGCATCTCGCAACAGCACCTCGTCGAGGCCTGGAAACACCCAGACAGTCAACCGCCTTCACCTGGAGAAAGCGCATGGCTTGACGGCGGGCCGGAGACCAAGGTCAAGGAATTGCGGGAGGCGTCGCCGGGCATCACGGTACTCATGGAGGAAGATCGGCAGCGAGTAAGGGATAGACCCAAAGATCTTGCTCGCCTGGTGCTGCCGATGCCGCCACCACCACGCTCGCTGGATTGGCGAGCGTGGCCTAAAGAACGAGGGGTACCCATAGCCCCAACAGGTACTATCAACTATTGTCCGATGCGAGGTGCCCAATGGTGCGAGTGAAGAGATCGCAGCAACTGAACCCAGAGAAACCAGCGGCGCCGGATCACTTGGTGATGCGCTTGTTCGCCCCCGGTATGTCGCTACTGCATCGAGCAGGTCTTGGCGGATTAGCGTGTACTCTCAAGAAAATGGAGCGGCAATACGCATCCGGTCAGCTGCCAGCTGCAAAGCTGCCTGCGCCCTTTACCAATGACCAACCACCGTGGGAGATCGATGAACAAACGGTGACGCTGAAGTTTGGCAAGCCGGAAAACGCGGGTGAATATCTCAAGAAATTGTTCGCCTTCGCCTTCGGAATTCGCAAGGATGGACTGATCGTCTTGCCGGGCCAGTACTACGAAACAGAACCGAGCACGGCAGTACTGGCTGACTTACAATCGGGGCTTACGCTTACTTTTCTGCAGCACGGTAAAGTTCGGAAACTTGCCAAAGAACTGACCCCAGTCCGTTATGATCCGGAGGGTGACGGCGTTTCGGGAGTTACCGTGGAATTTCGTGCGTGTTCCGAGTTCAAACATCAGAACGGCTGGGAAGAGTTCGTGGACAGGAATGGATGCCTCATTTCCGGGATGATCCGCGTGGATGGGCCAATCAGTCCGGGAACGGTCGTTCGGCATGTGGCCTACACCAGCGACACAGCAGCCGAAGATCCGCCGGAGCGAATGCTGCCTTTGTATTTCGCGCTCGTCGGCTGTCTGGCATTGCCGGTCAATCGCGGGGTGGCGGTGCTGCTTGTGCCGGAAGTCGAGAACCTGCTCGACTTCATCATCGATCGCCCGGCCATGACTCCCACCACAGCCAAAGACTGCCAGATCGCCAATGCCGCGGATGCCGCCTTGCGGGCGCAAGTACGGTTGCGCCACAACCCTGTTCGGCAAGAACACCTCAAGTCAAAGGCGCGACAAGCGATGACCGGAACTCTCCTTCCCGGCTGCTACGCCATGACCTTTACGCCGACGGCCTGGGCAAGCCAGCAAAAGTCTCGCGTGGCGACAATCCATGTTGCATCAGGTGAGGATAAAATTCTCGACCGATTCGAGCGGGCGTTGACCCATCTTCCGCCGCGGATCGTTACGCGAACCGTTCCGGAAACGTCTGCACGCGGCAAGAAGAAAATCGTCAAGGAACACCGCGAAGTGTTTCGCACCGATAGCATTGTTCGCCCGTTGATCGCCGAGAACCTGGCTCTGAGTCGTCCATGGTACTCCGGCTTTGTTAAGCTCGTGACGCGGATCAATCCAGCAACGAACAAACCGTACCGGGAACAACTGACTTATGAACGAAAGGGGCTACATGCGATGATTTCCGATGAAACGATGTGGGACTCCGCGAGTGAAGCGACTATCGTCTGTGCCGTCCACGAAGCGATCCGCAGCCGCTACGGCCAAATCGCCGAAGAGAACAAAGCGAACCCCGTTGCGATGAAAAATCGCTTCCGCAACGAATACGACCGCTGGCGTCTGGCTTTTGCTGGAGCAAAGACAGCTGATCAGTTTCGCAAGACCCTTTGCGACCTGTTTAGCCGGGCTGGTCGCAACATTGTTCTCCAACAATCTTGGCAGGAGATCTTACCCATGCTCCGCTCCTCTAACTGGCAGCATGCGCGAGACTTGGCATTACTCGGCTTGTGCAGCTACCAAGGTCGAGGCGAAATGGAAACCCCATCGGATGAAACTAACCAAACTACCTGACATCTTTTGGAGGCTTTACACATGAGCTTGCACGTGTTCGCAAACTTCGTTACCCCTTTCGGTACCGCCGCGAATAACCGCGCTGAGACGGAGGGGAATATCACCACGCTTCAAAAGCTCCTTTGGATGGGCGAGACCCACTCTACTGTATCCGCAGAAGCGATCCGTTTCGCCCTCCGACGGAGGCTGGCCGCAGAGGAGACGAACGGCACGAATCGTCGCTGGGAGGAGGAGGCTCGGAACAATACCTGGGCGGATCCCCAATTCAATGGATGGTCTTCTACGAATGGTCCGACCTATATTGATGACGACCTGCTCGGGTTTATGACCGCTGAGGCTGCCAAAGAAGAAGGCGAGGCCGGCTCAGCGAATGTTCGCCGAGCTGTCCTCGAAGTCACCCGCGCTGTCTCGTTGACGCCTTGGCCAGGCGATGTAACCTTCAACGCAGCCTCGCCTGGGGCAACGCCGTCAGCCCAGAAGAAAGGCACCAATCCTGTTCCCTACGGCACAGAAGTGCATGCTACCCGTTACCAGTATGGCATCGCCCTGACTCCCGAACGGCTGCGCGATAAAAGTCGCGCTGCCAAGGCTATCAACGCTCTGTGCCACCTCGGCACGGTCGCGGGCAATCACGGTCGCTTTCTTTTTGACTTCTCCCCCGATTCGGTTGTCTTCCGCATTACGGATGACCCAGCTCCCCGATTCCTCTACTGCTTCATGACTCCCAATGACGGAAAAGACATTGATGCCCCGTTGCTGATCGATCGGGTGGAGAGTGGAGATATTGATCCCAAAGAACTAATCCTGGGAGGGTTGCTCGCCAAGACGGAGACTGGCAAACGTTTGCAGGAGAAAGGCGCGTTCCTCGGCGTTAACGGGCAGAATGGAGTCAAGGGGGCAGCTGCGGAAGCTATTCGACGGATTAACCAACGGTTGGGTATCACGGAGTAAATCATGCTCGGTATCTATGTAACTGTACCCATCGCTTGCTTCCGCAGGGGACTGGCACGAGAGTATCTGGAAACGGAGCCGTTGCCGCCGCCCGCAACCTGTTATGGGTTTCTGCTCTCGCTCGTTGGCGAGACCGATCGGCGGCGGCATATCGGCTGCCGAGTCACCCTTATGCTCTTGAATCGTCCGGACATAAGCGTTGTGCTACGGACAATCTGGCGAGTCAAGAAAACGCCCCTCGGATCACCAGGTAACACACGTCCCGATTACCAGCAGTTGCTTAGCCCGGTTGAGCTATCGATTTGGCTGGATTCGGCAGAGGAATCCAGCGGCGAACGACTGGAAACGCGTGTGATGCGCGCTTTGGAACATCCTGATTCCATTGAACGATTTGGCGGCCTGTGTCTCGGAGAGAGTACCCATCTTGTCGATGAGGTGTCACTTTGGGACCGGGTAAAAGATCGGTTCGAGTACCGCAGCCGAACAGGAAAGGCCTTCTTGCTTACAGAATGCGGCCGACTCAATCTGCCAGTCTGGGTAGATCACGTCGGCTCGGCCGGAACACGCTATGTCACCGGCAACCTCGTACCTGATTGGCCCCTCGACCGAATGCCTGAACGGGAACGAATGCCACGTATTGAACCGTGATGTTTTCTTGGAAGAGGTCACCCCATGATCGCCTTGCCCATCCTCGATTCTCATACACCGCCCGTGCGAGTCATGGCTCTGCATGCGCTGGCATATTGCCCTCGCTTGTTCTATCTCGAAGAAGTCGAGGAGATCCGCGTCGCGGATGCTGCCGTCTTCGCCGGTCGGCAGTTGCATGCGGCGCTGGAAGCGGAAGAAGATGGCGAATCTGTTTGCATCGAACTCAGCAGTACCACGCTCGGCCTCACCGGCAAGGTTGATTGTCTGCGCCGGCGTGATGGCAGCTACCTTCCCTACGAACACAAACGCGGCCAGCCGCGCCGCCTCGAGGATAACACTCCCGCTCCTTGGCCTTCCGACCGCATCCAGCTCATCGCTTACGCGGTCCTTCTCGAAGAAGCGTTCGGTCAGCCTATCCCCGAAGGCCGCATTCGCTATCACGCTGCCAACGTCACCGTCCGTGTGCCGATTGATGAGGCCGCCCGTGCCGACTTGCAACAAGCTCTCGATCACGCTCGCCGCCTACGCGAATCGGTTGAACGGCCGCCCATTACCGACAACGAACGCTTGTGCGCTCGCTGTTCGTTGGCTCCTGTGTGCTTGCCGGAAGAAGTCCGCCAAGATCGCCAACCGGAACGTGATCCCGTCCGGCTTTTTCCACCCGACCGCGACGGCGCTACCTTGCATGTCGTCTCCCAGGGGGCGCAGGTCGGGTGCAGCGGCGATAGCTTGGTGGTACGGCCACGCGATCAGCCCCAGACCAAGCACGCCATCCACGGCGTTGAATCTGTCTTGCTGTACGGCTTCGCCCAGTTGACTACCCAGGCGCTACGTAAGTGTGTGGAACATGGAGTCAGCGTTCACTGGTTGTCTATCACCGGCCATCACACAGCTAGCCTAACGCCCACCGCCGGCCAGGTACAGCGGCGTATCCGTCAATACCGTGCCCTCACCGACGAGGCTATTTGCTTGCGCCTGGCCCGAGCTTTGGTTCATGCCAAGGTCGAAGGCCAGCACCGTTATCTCCTGCGCGCCACGCGCGGCGGCAGCACCGTGCGTGAGGATTTGCTCAGCCAATTGTCCGGCATTCAGGACTGTTTGCGCTGCATCAATACCGCCCTGGATCGAGACAGTCTGCGCGGCTACGAAGGAACGGCCGCCGTCCATTACTTCCAGGCATTGCGTGCTATCTTGGGGCCGCAGGTTCCCGAGGAACTGCGCTCATCTACACGCAATCGCCGGCCGCCGCTGGACCGATTTAACGCCCTTTTGAGCTTTGGTTACGGTCTTTTGCACACAGCCGTGATGCGGGCGATTTTGGCTGTGGGTCTGGAGCCGGCGCTCGGCTTCTTCCATACGCCACGCAGTGCGGCATATCCTCTGGTGCTTGATCTGATGGAATTGTTCCGCGTGCCTCTCTGGGATCTGGTGGTAGTCGGATCGCTCAACCGCAGTCAATGGGATCCTAACGTAGACTTCACCGTGACGCGCGCCAAGGTCTGGCTGTCCGAGGCGGGCCGCAAGAAGGCCATCGGTTTGTTCGAGGCCCGTTTGGAAGAGACCTGGAAACATCCGGTACTGAACTACTCGTTATCCTATGCACGGACCATCGAGTTAGAGGCCCGACTATTAGAGAAGGAATGGACGGGAGAGCCAGGCTTGTTCGCTCGCTCCCGACTGCGTTGAGGGCGAGAAGGTTATGCAAGGAGCGAAATGGTGGCTGGTTTGTTACGATATTCATGATCCTGAGCGGTTGCGAAAAGCGGCGCGGCACCTGGAAGGATACGGAGAGCGGATGCAATATTCGGTCTTCCGTTGTTGGATGACCGCGCGTCAAGTGCAACAGTTGCGGTGGGAGTTGACCCAAATGTTGGCCGACGAAGACGACGTGTTGTTGATTCCGCTGTGTCCTTCGTGTACGGCAGGAGTGCAAACGACTCACAGCGAAGCACAAGCTCCCTGCTGGCCGAAGGAGCCTGATAGGCATAAAATCGTTTAAGGACACCGCGTTCAAGCATCTCCAGATGTTTGCAGTGACGGCTTATTTTTTCGCCGGAAGATCCATGTCTATGGCATGTTGTGGTTCTTTGACAACTCGGAGAGGTGCGTGATTATGACGCAACCTTGCTCTGATCTCCTTCTTGCGACGACTGCCAGGAGACCGCTTAGCTGTTAGAGAGCACATTATGGAAGTAGGAGAACGTATCCATGAAAGGAGGTGGCGAAACACCTTATACCGTTATGACTTGCGAGACCGCTGTGCCGAATTCAGTGATGCCGAAAGGCGTTGAGCACG
>JAJPHU010000220.1 GCA_021325115.1 Planctomycetota bacterium
CTGCGTGGTGCGGCCACGGATCTCATCTACTGGTTCTTTGTGCCGCTGGTCATGCGCCTGGGCCGTACCCTACTGTTGTGGCTTGGCATTCGGTTGCTGTTCGGCAGCGCAGGGCCGCAGCCCTTGCCGGTCCAGCAGCTGCCGCTGTGGCTGCAATGCGCCCTGATCTTGCTGATTCAGGATGTCTTGCTCTACATCAGTCATCGCTTCTTTCACACACGTCTGGGGTGGAGGTATCACGCTATCCATCATTCGCCCACGGTGCTCGATTGGATGTCCACGGCGCGCTTCCATCCCATCAACCATTTGTTGGCTTTCACCCTCGCCGACGTGGCCGTGTTGCTCATGGGCTTTTCCGCTGAAGCCCTGATGCTTTTGACGCCATTCAATCTCATCTACTCTGCCATGACGCATGCCAACCTGAACTGGACGTTCGGCCCACTGCGCTACGTCTTCGCCAGCCCGGTGTTTCATCGCTGGCATCACACCACGGAAAAAGAAGGTCTCAATAAGAACTTTGCCTCGACGTTCCCTTTTCTCGACCTGTTGTTCGGCACGTTTTACATGCCGCCTGGCAAGATGCCGGAGCAGTTTGGCATAGGGGAAAGCGACTTTCCGGAGGATTTTTGGGGACAACTGCTCCATCCGTTCCACAGACACCAACGAGCCGGTCGTGTAAGCGACGGACAACAAACCAGAAGCGTAAGTGATCGCCTTTCACCCGTCGCGTACGCTTCCAGCTCGTCCATGCGTCGCTAGCCGCACAAGGAGGCGCCCATGCAATCTCTGATTCTCGAGCGTAATATCGGCAAGGGTGATGGGAAATGGCGGATCATCGTCGGCGCGGTCCTCGCTCTCACTGTCCTTGCGGGCATGACGTTCAGCATTATCCACGGACGGCATAACAAGAAGCGCGATCAACACCTGAATCAGGGTTTGGACTTTTTCCATCGCCACGAGTACGATCGCGCCCTCGAGGAATACACGGAGGCGATTCGTCTCGATCCCGCTTTCGCTCCCGCGTATGCCAATCGCGCCTCAGTCTATTTCAATCAGGGCAACTTGGAGCAAGCCATTGACGATTGTAACCGTGCCCTTGCGATCGATCCGAAACTGGTGCTCGCCTATGCCAATCGTGCTGGTGCTTATCTCAACCAAGGCAATCTGGATCATGCTATCGCCGATTGCACGCGCGCCCTCGAATTGGACCCGCAATCGGCTCTCGCCTTTGTCAATCGCGGTGCGGCCTATCTCAACAAGGGTGATCTCGACCAAGCTATTGCCGATAGCACACGGGCGCTGGAGCTAGATGGGCAGTCAGCATTGGCCTTCGCCAATCGCGGGGCTGCTTACTTCAATAAGGGCGACTTCAATCGGGCCATCGCCGATTGCAGCCAGGCCGTGGCCAACGATCCGACACTGGCTGCGGCTTATCTCAATCGCGCCGCTGCGTTCCTTGCCACCGGCGACAGCGCTGGCGCCATCGCCGATTGCAGCCAGGCCTTACGCCTCAATCCAACACTGGCGCGGGCCTATGCCCTGCGCGGCACCGCTTGCTTCAACAAAGGCGACGATCAAGCGGCCATTGAAGATGCCAATGAGGCACTGCGCCTCGATCCTCAACTGGCGTTCGTGTACGGCAATCGTGGCCTGGCTTATCTCCGGCTGGGCGATGTCGAGAAGGCGCTGCACGATTTTAATCAGGCAATTGAGCAGGAGCCGCGCCTGGCGATCGTTTATGTATATCGCGGCGCCATCTATCTGCAAAAGGGTGATAGCAGCCAGGCTATCGCCGATTGCAGCCGCGCTCTCGAACTCGATCCGCATTTGGCGTTGGCCTACTGGAATCGCTGCCTGGCCTACGCCCGCCAAGGCGATTACCAGCGTGCCGAAGCCGATCAGAAAAAAGCGCTGGAGCTGAACCCGGCGCTGAGGCAACAATGATGCGATTTGTCTTCTGCTTCGCTGGAACGTGCTATACTCGATTCGTGAGACCTCCTTGAAACAAAAGGAACATTTTATGCACAAGACGACGACCGACATTCTTTAAGATGAAGTCATCGCCCTCGCTCGCGTCCGCTGCAACGAAGAGGGCAAACTGTCTCCCGACAGTGCGCGCTACTTTTTCCCGTCCTCGATTGAAGCCCTACCTCATGGCCCGTAACCCTGGATCGGGTCGAGAAGGGGCCGTATCTCTTCCAGCAAGGTCGGAATCCGCTATCATGCGGAGAAGAAACTCTCTACTTTATCGCCGGAGTCCGTCATGATTGCGCTAGCCCTTGTTGTAACTATGCTGCTCTCCTATCTCGTCGGCGCCATTCCCTTCGGCTACCTGATCGCGCGTTGGCGCGGTGTGGACATCCTGAAACAGGGCAGCGGCAACATTGGCGCTACCAACGTCGGCCGCGTGTTGGGGCGGCCGTTCGGCATCCTCGTTTTTCTGCTCGACTTCGCCAAAGGCGCCGCGCCAGCGCTGATCGCCAAATGGTGTGCATCCACACAGGAACTCGATTTACCGACGGATTGCTTGCCGGTAGCGGCGGCCGTGGCGGCATTTTTGGGACATCTTTACCCGGTTTATCTGCGATTTCGCGGCGGTAAGGGCGTAGCCACGGCAGCGGGAGCAGTCAGCGTGCTGTTACCGAGACCGACCCTGGCTGCACTGTGGATCTGGCTCGCTGTTGTGATTGCCAGCCGCTACGTGTCGCTGGCGTCGCTGTCCGCTGCTGCTGTGCTGTGCGTGGTGCAGCTCGTTTTCACGCCGCAGCCGTGGAGCGCGGAGCAGCGGATTCTAACGTTGTTCTGTCTGGGCGCGGCCGGTCTTATTTTTCTTCGCCATCGTGCGAATCTCGGCCGGCTGCTACGCGGCAACGAAAATCGCCTCAAGGAAACTCCCGTCATGTTGCATGTCACCAAAATCCTCCACGTGTTGGCGCTCGGCTTGTGGTTCGGCACCGCGGTCTTTTTCAGTTTCGTCGTCGGTTTGAATCTCTTTGGCACATTCGAGAGGATCGCTGCTGAAGCACCCGCAGAGCGGGCGGTGTGGTTTCCGATGTGGAAGGCATACGATGGCCCATCGCCGGACCCGGTGTTTCCGGAGCCGTTGCGCAAGGAACAAGGTGCCCGCGCCGCCGGTGTGGCCCTGGCACCGTTGTTTCATTGGTATTTCGGTATTCAAGCGGTGGGCGCCGTGCTGGCGCTGGCAACCGCACTGGCCTGGCGACAGATAAACGCGGGGTACGTCTACCGTGTTCGCGTCGGTGTCTTGCTGGCGGCACTGATGACAGTGGCACTGGGTTGGTGGCTGATGCGCACCGTCGAGGACTTGCGCGAACCGCGGAACCGTACCTTCGACGCAATGGTCCGTCATGTACCGCCGCGCGACGAGGACGTTCGCGCCGCCGTCACGGCGCGCCAGGAATTTGCGCGTTGGCACCTGTACAGCCTGGGAGTGAATATGGCGACAATATTGCTCATCACGATGGCCATGGCGCAGGCAGCATATCTGCCCCGTTGGCATGATGTCGCCAAAGCCTAGCGCGCATTGCAAATAGGTGTAGCGGCTATATGTTTTTCTCCCTCCCCCGCAAGGGGGAGGGAGAAAAACGCTACACCCGCTTGCCATGCGCTCTAACGAGCCGGAGGAATGAGCGCCAGCAAAGTAACCGTCGCTCATGTTTCCGGTTTGTTAGGTTTTGGCCCCCTTACTTCGCCGAGGCCGGGATTTCCAGGCTGCCGACCAGCGCCATGTCCCGAGCGCCGAGTTTATCGACCTGCTTGGGCGTCATGGTGAAGACGACGATCATCTGCTCGCCTTCTGGCGTGGCAACGAGATAACAGTTCTGTACCACGGCGACGCCGTCCAGCTGTCCCGATGCCGAGTAGCGATAAATCCAGCGGCCGCCTTCGGCCGGCACTTCGCTGGCTTGCAGCTCGTTCTCCGGCTGCCAGCCGGCCATTTCGTTCATCGCTTGCTTGAATTCTTCCGGCGTCATGTGCTTGCCTTTGTCGGCTTTCTTCCACGGTGTCAGTGCCGCCTGGGCTACGAAATCGCCCCGATCCATGCAGCGCATAACAAGCTGGTCTTTCACCTGGGCTGTGATGTGCCAAGAGCGCGGATAGAGCAAGGAATAACGATTTTGTGGATCGCGATAGTCTAGTTGTGTCATCTGTGCCGGCGGCTCCCAATCCTGCGGCACCGACACCAGGGCCACATCCGACAGCGCGGCCGGCTGCTCGATCGGTTGACGTCTTAACGTGACCGTCGATTCCACGACCACCGCCGGACTGACCGGACCCTGATCACGCTCGTCTTTCTGCTTCCATTCCAGCGATATGAGGCGCTTGGCCTTGAGGTCGAACCGGCCGGTGGCTTCGATCTTCAGCTTGGCGATGGCGCCGAGGTCGATGCCAGCCGCCGTGCCGCTCAGACTAAAGGTGGCTGTGTCGCCCGTCACCGATTCGAGCTTGCCGGTAAGAGTGTGTTCGGTCAGCCCCTCGAAATTGCAGAGCGCCTGCACAGCGCTGGAGGATACCTTCCAGGTTTCGCCAATGGATATATCCTTGCCGGGCAGAACGCCAGCAACGACGGCGCTGTTAAATTGATCACCGGTAAGCTCTAACTCTTCGCGGGTCAGCGGTCCGGACGGCGAGTAAACCAGTGCCTGGTCCTTATAGAACTGAGCCACGATGAGCCGGCGTTCCGGACGCAGCGTGCGTTCGGCACGCTCGCCGCCAACAGTGATCGTCGCTTTGGCTGTCTCGTAAATACGTGCGGTCTTCTGTACCAGGCCGTCCTGAGCAACCGAAAGAACACGTTCGGGATATTCATGGACAGCGGCCGCTTCGAGCTTGAGAGGTTCGATCTTATTGTCCTTGCGGATCTGAATTTCGCCGGATAGTTTCATGTCGAGCTGAATTTTGAAGCACGCGCCAGGCTGCGATGTTTCCGTCAACATGCAGGTCTGTGCCCAGCTGAATGGAGCCGTCGCCAACAGTAGTCCCATAATCCCCAGAACGCGCCACACACCCATTTTCTCTCCTCCCGCTTGTCGAAATCCGCCTTCCCTCGGGCGGCGCGGCACCATACCGCCAAGCCGCGTTGGCGTCAACGCGGACAGGATGAGGGAAGACTAACCACAGAGAACACAGAGAAAATCACAGAAATGGAAATGCGAGAAAAAAGCAATTCTTTATTCCTTATTTTTTTCTTTTCTGTGTTTTCTTCTCTGTGTCCTCTGTGACTCTGTGGTTAGTTCTTCACATTACCCAATTGCGCAGTGTGCCGATGTCGCTAATTTCGATGGCGATGTCGTCGCCGCGCTCCAGGGTGAAATGATCCGGCGGTACGATGCCGGTACCGGTCAGCAGAATAACGCCGTCAGGAAAATGATTCTCGCGCCCCAGCCACGATACAAGATCCTCGAAAGAGCGTTTCATCGCTGAAAGACTGGTCGAGCCATCGAACACCACCGTGCCGGCGCGGGCGATGGTCAAGCGAATGGTCACGCGCTCCGGCGGCGGCATGGCGGCGGCCAGGGTGATGACCGGCCCTAGCGAACACGAGCCGTCATAGACTTTGGCTTGCGGCAGATAGAGCGGATTTTCGCCTTCGATGTCGCGCGAACTCATGTCGTTGCCGATGGTGTACCCGACAATTTTCATCTGCGGCGACACCACCAGGGCCAGTTCCGGCTCCGGCACATTCCAGCAGCTATCACGGCGAATCCGTACCGCCGCGCCCGGACCAACCACGCGCCGTGGCGTCGCTTTGAGAAACAACTCCGGACGCTCGGCGTTGTAAAC
This sequence comes from Planctomycetota bacterium, assembly GCA_021325115.1. Taxonomy (GTDB): domain Bacteria; phylum Planctomycetota; class Planctomycetia; order Gemmatales; family Gemmataceae; genus JAJPHU01. Next base: position 5,806 of record JAJPHU010000220.1, read on the forward strand.
GAGATCGTAGAAGCGCGCCGCACCCGCCGATTCACGCTCGCGCGCTTCCCGGCTACGCTTGTAGGTCACCCCCGCCGCCCATACCTCCTGTTCATCCAAGGGTGGCAACAGCTGCACGCTATCGAGCGGCACGCCCACCTCGTTCGCATCAAGATGTGCAGCAACCAGCGCGGCAGGATTCTCGGCGTGGAGGAAATCGCTGAGGGTCTTCGGCCCCCCCGTTTCTCCGCAGTGCAGAAAATGCACACACCCCTCGCGGATGATTCCAACTTCCGCTTCTCCTGTCGTCCGACGTACTTTACATAATTGCATGATTGTTCCTCGGAAACACGCCGTGTCGATTCGGTCCAATTATAATCGAACTCCGAATACCGATTCGTCAGCAGCTCACCGTAAACCCACCGATACGGATTTGCCGCCGGCCTCGTTCTGTTCAACGAGCATCTCTGGCCTCTTCTTTGGGAATGCGAGACTGTCGCTGCCTGGATGTGATTCTACGATTTCAGGAATGCCAACGACATATAATATCGACGAGACAAAGGGGGATCGTAACCATGCAACCAAGACGGCTATTTCTGAAAAGGACAGTAGCCCTCGGAGCGGCTTTGCTCTCCTCATCTCCGCTGGCGGCAGAGGCACCAGATTTGAAGAAAAAAGCGATCTCTATTATACTTGATACCGACATTGGCACCGACGTGGATGACGCCTTCGCGCTGGCGCTCATTCTGGCCAGTCCTGAATTGGACCTGCGCGGCGTCACCACAGTCGGCACGGATCCCCGGACCCGCGCCCTTATCGTATGTCGGTTCCTTGCAGCGGCCGGCCGAAGCGATATCCCCGTGGCGGCGGGCGCGCCGCCGCAGCCGGCCGAGGAGATCAAAAAACAGGGACGCTATGCCAACCCGGGCGACGATCGCCAGCCACGCACACCTCAACCCGTGAAAGAAACCGCCGTCGAGTTTCTGTATCAGCAGCTCAGGGCGCGACGGGGTGAATTTACTTTGCTCACCCTCGGCCCGTTGACGAACATCGCCCGGCTGCTGCGTGAGCATCCCGATTGCAAACCATGGATTCGCCGCATTGTCATGATGGCCGGCTCGGTGCGCGTCGGCTACAAGGGCAAAGCGCCGCCGGAGGCGGAATGGAATGTCCGTTGTGATATTCCGGCGGCGCAGGCCGTGTTTGCCTCCGGGGTCCCGTTGGTTGTCGCCCCGCTCGATGCCACCACGATGCTGAAACTGGAAGAACCATTGCGGCGACGCTTGTTTCAGGCGGCGACGCCGGTGACGGAGCAGGTGCGGATGCTCTACGAATTGTGGGGCGAGCGCACGCCAACGTTGTACGATCCGGTGGCAGTTGCCTTGTGTTTCGACGAAAGGTTCTGCACGATGGAAGATATGCGGCTAGAAGTGGACGCCCAGGGGCGTACAGGTATTGTCAAAGGCGCGGCGAACGCGCGAGTGGCCACAGCGATCCGCGACGACGATTTCCTCCAGTGGTACGTGGATCGCGTGGTAAAATAAATACATCATGGCGAAATTTTCCTATCAACCGATCGTCCTTATCGCCGATGATGAGCCGGCCATTCGTACCAACCTGCGCTTGCTGTTGGAATCGGAGGGCTATCAGGTTCGCGAGGCAGCCGACGGCGAACAGGCCGCACGTTTGTTGCAAGATCCCGATGTGGCTCTGTGTTTGCTCGATTTGAAGATGCCCGGGCGCAACGGCATGGAGGTGTTGCGTGGTCATGCCGACCGCCTGGAGGAAACGCCAATCATCGTCCTGACCGCTTACGGCGGTAGCGCCGCTGCTATCGAGGCCATGAAGCTCGGCGCCTACGACTACCTTACCAAGCCGTTCGATTTCGATGAAGTATTGTTCTCCATTCGCCGCGCCCTGAAGCAGCGCGCCCTGGTGACGCAAGTGCAATCGCTGTCGCATCGTCCCAGTGAGGATGAGGAAGAACTGGTGGGCCGCTCTCCCGCCATGCTGCACGTGTTCAAAACCATTGGCCGGGTTGCACCGACGCATGAGCCGGTGCTGATCGTCGGCGAAAGCGGTACCGGCAAAGAGTTGGTCGCCAATGCCATCCATAAAAATTCCCCTCGCGCCGGCCAGCCGTTCATCAAGGTCAACAGCGCCGCGTTGAGTCCGGCCCTCCTGGAAAGCGAATTATTCGGACATGAAAAGGGCGCTTTTACCGGTGCTGTGGCCCGACGCATCGGCCGATTCGAGCACGCTCATGGCGGCACGTTGTTTCTTGATGAGATCGGCGACCTGGACATCGATTTGCAGGCCAAGCTGCTGCGTGTCTTGCAAACCGGTCAGTTCGAGCGCGTCGGCGGCGAGGAGACATTGCAAGTTGATGTCCGTATCCTGGCTGCTACCAATCGCGATTTGCCGGCGCGCATCGCCGAGGGCCGTTTCCGTGAAGATCTGTTTTATCGCCTCAATGTGGTGACGATCGAACTGCCGCCCTTGCGGCAACGGCGCGATGACATCCCGCTTTTGGCCGAACACATTCTCGGCAAGTTAGCCCGCAAGTATGCTTGGCCCAACCTTGCCCTATCGCCGCAAGCCTTGACGCATCTGAGCGCTCGCGATTGGCCCGGCAACGTCCGCGAATTGCAGAATGTACTGGCGCGGGCCGCCATCCTGGCGCGCGGCCGCATCATCAGCGTCGAGGACATACAAGCTCTGCCGTCGCCTGCCAGTCCCGCAAATGAGGCCGCATCGGGATCACTGCTGCTACGCGACATCCTCGCCGAGACGGAGCAGCGTGTCATCCGTCAGGCGCTCGAACAGGAGAAATGGAATCGCACACGCGCCGCGCGTTTGCTCGGTATCAGCCGCCGACAACTGTTCGACAAGATTCGGCAGTATGGATTGCAGGAATCGAGCTAGCCTTGATTCTCACGGGGTGTGCGCACTCGGAGCGGGCGCGGTCTCTTCCTGAATAGAACCAACAGGTATCTCCAAAATCCGGCAAGGGGGGCGATCGGGCCAATGACGCCTCAACAATGGCAGCGAGACATTGTAAACCGGGATGCCGCCACTAGTCTTGGCTTCCGGCGTGCCACGATGGGCATGGCCGTGGAACACGGCCGTTACGCCGTAGCGCTCAAGCGGCTCGGCCAAGCGGCCGCAGCCCAGAAAGGCGTAAATCTCTGGCGGCTCGCCTTCGACCGTGGCCTGGATTGGAGCATAGTGCAGCAAGGCGATGCGCTGCCTCATGCGCAGCCGGGCCAATGCTGCCTCCAGTTTCATCGTCTCCTTCATCGCCTCCTGCACGAAACGCTTGATAATCTCCTCGCCCCAGGCGCCGAGGGTGGCTCGGCCGAAGCCACCGGCAAAGCCCTTCACCCCGGCGAAGCCGATGCCCTTGATCTCACAAGCGTCGCCGTCCAGCACGCGTACCCCCGCATCGAGCAGGATTTTCCGGACTTCATCCTGCTTGCTGGATTCATAATCGTGATTGCCGAGCACAGCCACAATGGGCACTTTGACAGCGTTCAACTCGCGGACGAGGATATGGGCCTCCTCCGGCGAACCGAAGTCCGTCAGATCGCCACACAGAAGCAAAATATCCGCTCCCTCGACCATGCGCACTACCAACGGCGACAACTGCCCCATCGAGGTCTTCGCGCAGTGCAGGTCGGCCGCCGCTGCGATACGCACCACCGCATCCGATTGGACGGCCTCGTCTCGCTTTGTCATGCTCGTCTCCTTGCTGCCGCAGTGTTGTGAAACACGAAGTTGCAACTTCCGTGCCTCCGGCACCTGATTTGCCCTTATTTTTTCGGAGAGAGAAACACCTGATGGGGCCGCATTCGGGGAACAACATGCCTGCTATACCAAATGTTTTCGATGGGTTGGAACTGCGCACCACAAACTTTTATCTTGATGCCTTGGCCGCGCTCTCGGAGGCGAAAGTCCCTTATCTTTTCGGTGGCGCTTACGCCTTTGCTTACTATACAGGCATCTCCCGACACACCAAGGATCTTGACCTGTTCGTGAGGCCGACCGATGCCCCCCGCGCCCTGGAGGTGCTGGAGAGGGCCGGCTATCGCACGGAGATGACTTTTTCGCATTGGCTGGGCAAGGCGTTCTGCGGCGAAGATTTCGTCGATGTGATCTTCTCCTCCGGCAATGGTCTATGCACGGTGGATGATGAATGGTTCGCGCACGCCGTTATCCTGGAGCCAAGCGGCACGCTCTTGTGCCCCGCCGAAGAGTTAATCTGGCAAAAAGCCTTCATCATGGAGCGCGAGCGCTTCGATGGCGCCGACGTCAATCACCTGCTCCACGCTTGCGGTCCATCGCTCGACTGGGACCGTCTGTTGCGTCGCTTCGGTCCATACGGACATCTGCTGCTCGTTCATTTAATCTTGTTCTGTTTTGCCTACCCCACCGAGCACCATCGTATTCCTCGCCGCGTTGTCGAGATGCTGTTAGAGCGCTGGCGAGACGAGATAAACGGCGGTGCAGCCGAGGAGAAGGTTTGCCGGGGGACGCTGTTATCGCGCATGCAGTATTTGAGCGATACCGAACGGTGGGGCTATGCCGATGCGCGTTTGCAGCCGCGCGGCTGCATGACCGCCGAGCAAATCACTCACTGGACGGCGGCCGGCAGATGAGAAAAAATGCGGAACCACCGATTAAAGACCGAAGGAACCGCCAAGGCGCCAGGCGGTTGGTATTTCGGTAGTTCTCTTGATTTTTCTGTTTTTTCTTTCCTTTCTTGGCGCCTTGAGCGGTTCCTTTGATTTTTATTCGTGTTATCCGTGTTAAACACGGTTTTCAGGTATGCACCGCATCGAAGAGGACGAGGGAGTGCGGGCCGAAAAAGAGGACAGGCAGCCATGCCGCCAGCGCCGGATTGAGATATTCATTATCGCCGAGCATCTTGCAAGCGTAGCAAGCCGCGAAAAAAACGCCACACAGCACCAGACACAGGCCGGAGCTGATGATGACATTGCGGTTCTGATCGCGCAGGATCACCGATAAGCCCAGGAGCACCAACACCATGCCCAGGATGGGCCGCGTCAGCCGGGAGTGGAACAGCACCGCCATCGATGCCAGACGCGTCGATTCGGGACGTTGCAACTCCTCATAAAGCTGCGGTGTCGAGGCCATGATGAACCAGTTGGGATTGCGCGTCACGGCGTCGAAATCGACATCGCGCGTGTGCAGAAAATAGCGGCCAATGTCGCGCGGTTCGAGAATGCCAGGGATGGGTGGCACTTCCAACGGCCAGGCGCTGACCAGTTCCCAGCCGCCTTGGCGTGGGCCGGAACCAGGGAAGTAGCGGGCCTCCTTGGCCGACAGATGAAACAGTTGGCCCCCCTGGGGATCCAGAATAGTGGCGCAAAAGCCGCTGACGGTGCGGTTCTGCCGCACGGCCCGATCGCCAGTGATGTGGATGCCATTGGAGTCATACGCCGAGCGCACCGGCACGCTTTTCTCGCCGTCCGGATCGTCTTTGTCCAACGCCAATTTGTCGGCAATGCGCGGAATAATCAATTCCTGATTGATGACTGTCATGCTGAGCATGAAAAACGCGCAGAGCAACACCGGCAGAACAATGCGCCGCGTCGAGACACCGGCCGACAGCAACGGCACCTGTTCATTATTGCGCTGCATCCACGCCACGGTGAACATGGCCGCCAATAAAACAATTGCCTCGCATAGCCGGTCGAAAATTTTCGCTACTTGATAGGCATAATAGGTGACGATGCGCAACAATGACGCCCACAATCCCTGGTTGTGTTGGGTGAAATCATCGAGATTGGTGAACAGATCCACGACGACATACAGGCTGAGCAGGCTGGCCAGGCAAACGAAGTACGATTTGAAATAGCCACGAATCATCTGCCGGTCGATGAGCTTGACGATCATGGTTTGGTATCCATCTAGGGGCTAGCAGACTTTTCCCTCCCCCCTTGTGGGGGAGGGTTGGGGTGGGGGACACCACTCCTTGGCTCCCTTGTCTTGACACCTCCTGCCTCAGCCCTCCCCCACGAGGAGAGAGGAGGTTTGGTCCGCTAGCTCTGGGGGGCCGGGGTCAGGGATCAGGCGTCAGAGCGGCAGTCTTTCTGTTCCCGGTCTTCTGGTCCCTGGGCCGATACGTCAACACGTACTGTTTAACGTAATCGTTGGCGGAAGTGCAGACCCAGGGGCCGAAGCCTTGGGCCTTCATGTCAAGAAACGCCTGCTCCGGCGTCCAACCCTGGTACTCCATGCGATAAATGGCCGTCAAAATGCCGGTACGATGCAAGCCAGCGTGACAATGAATCAATACCGGATAATTCGACTCATCATCAAGGATATTCAATAATTGATCGATAACGGGCGGACGCTGCTCGGGTATGAGATGGCGCGGCAACAGTGTCGGCATCAAGTGGACATAGCGCACGCCCAGGAGCCGGCACAGTTCGCTCTCCTTGATGGTCTGCCGGTCCCAGAAGCCCAGAGCGATGTCCGGATCGGGAAATTCGTCCTGCACGTTGATGATGGTGCGTAAGCCGTAACGTTCGACAGCATCCGCAAAGCCTTCCGCCGTCATTTGACCGCTGCGATAAACACGTCCCGGCTCGACGATGCGCAGCCGCTTGTAAGTGTCGTAGACGCAGCGGAAATAAACAATCGGAGCGATAACGATAACGACGATCAAGGCTGCTGCCACCGACCAGCGAACCACGCCTGCCATGTCTCGCTCTCCTTGTCCCTCTCCCTGCCCTTGCCGGCGCGGCGGGTCATCCGAGCCGGAAGCGTAAGCGACGGAAGGACTGTTGGTCGCTTACGCTTCCGGCTCGGATAGCCCTACGGGTCAGCGTGCCCTCATACCCGACTCGTTGCTCAGGGTCAAGGGCATTCCATTCAGACGGGTGGGCTTCTTGATTTTGGCGAGCGGGGTTGCGTTTAGCGCCCCAAGCAAGCTTTCTCACTCCCTCCCCCTGGTGGGAAGGGAAAAGACCGCTCGCACATAAGCCTTTCTGCACGCCCAAATTCGAGAGGGACACTCCATTCAGACCTTGACGGGTTCCCGTAGCATCCAACCGGCATCTTGGTTACGATGAGCAGAATGCGGGCCCTTGTGCGTCCCGGAGCGGCCGGGCGGCCCATCCAATACCAGGGTCCAAGCGGAGAGCGAACCATGCGAACATTGCCGACCAAATTGTCCGGAATGATAACAGCGCTGGCCGTGCTGGCATGTCTGACGGCGGCGCGGATTCAGGCTGAAGAGCGCGATACCAATCTGCGGCAGCAGGCGCTGAAGCTCAACGAAATCACTGGCACGGAGGCCCGGCTTGGCGAGCAGGAGAAGTTGCTCAAAGACAAGGCGGCCGCCAAAAAACTCGTGGCCGAAGCCGCCCGCATGGCCGCCGAAAAGCCGCAGCCATTCACCTATAATGCCACGCTCATCCTGGGTACGGTCGCCCTCGGTGTCAAGGACTACCGTGCGGCCGAAACGTTCTATCGGCTGCATCTGGACCAGGCCAAGCAGCTGCGCAGCGCCAAGGGACTCATGGCCGCTTACCGAGGCTTGGTTGCCTCTGCCTTTGCCAAACACAAGTATGCCCAGGCGGAAAGATTGTGTGCCGAAGCCAGCCAAAACGAAATCATTCTGGCTGCCTTCCAGAGCTTGGTGGGAAGCGGGAAGGACAAGAACGAAGAACTGGATGAGCTTAAGGGTTTCATCTCCACAATGCTGGAGCTACAGATCGATGCCATTGCCCGACAGGGCGACGCGGATCGGGCCATCAAGATGGTCGATCGCATTCTCGGCGAACAAGCCGACAGCTGGGCGGGGCTGGACCTCAAGGGTCGCGTCTTCCGCCTTACCGGGAAAAATGAAGAGGCGCTCAAGGCGTACGAAGATGAGATTCAGCGCTTAAAAGAAGATAACGATCTTAAAAAGAAGAAAAAAGAGGAATACATTGATAATGCTCGCTACGCCCAGAGCGGCGTGTATATCGAGTTAGACCAGGTCGATAAGGCTGTCGAGACGCTTAAGGAATTACTGGCCAAGCATCCCGACAATCCGACCTATAACAACGATCTTGGCTACGTCTGGGCCGATCACGACATGAATCTGGCCGAAGCGGAGAAGCTGATTCGCAAGGCGCTCGAAGAGGATCGCAAGCAGCGGCTCAAGGAAGGGCAAAAGAAAAATCCCAAACTGAAACCGGAAGAGATCAAGGAGCCAGGCGCCTACCTCGATAGCCTCGGCTGGGTGCTGTACAAGCAGAAGAAATATGTCGAGGCCCGACGCTATCTCCGGCAAGCCGTAGAAAACATGATCGAGCAGGACGAACCCGAATCAATCGAGATCTACGATCATTTGGGCGATGTGCTCTTGGCGCTGGGACAAAAAGCCGAGGCCGTGGCTGCCTGGAAAAAAGGCATACAAGCCGCCGGCAACAGCAAACGCGAGCAGAAACGTAAGGAAGAAGTGCAAAAGAAGATCAAGGCCAACGAGTAGAGGAGGAAGGAACGCACCACAGAGTCACAGAGAGCGCAGAGAAAAAACACAGAAAAAAAGATAAGAGACAAAAAGACCGAAGAGAGCGAATAGGATGGATCGATATCTTGCGTAATTCTTGCTCTATTTTTTCTTTTCTCTGTACTCTTCGGTGACTCTGTGATGAGTTCTTTTGGAGATTGCTTCGATGACTGCACTCCCTCTTGCCAATCGGCTGGCTGAGTATGGCTGCCAGCTGCGCTTCGAGCAGCTGCCGGTCCAGACGGTTCACGAGGTCAAGCGTCGCTTTCTCGATTCGCTGGGTACGGCGGCCGGCGCCATGAGTGCCGATGCCTACAGCATTGCCCGTAAATGCGCCCTGCGCGTGCGTGGCGAGCCGGGAGCGGGACTGTTTGGCGGCGGTCAAAGCAGCGTCGAATGGGCTACCTTCGTCAACGGCTTGCTCATCCGCTATCTCGATTATAATGACACCTACTTGTCTCTGGAGCCGGCCCATCCCAGTGATAACTTGGCAGCGGTGTTGGCCGTCGGCGACATGGTGAAGGCCGGAGGCCCTGCCCTTATCACGGCGGCGGTGCTGGCCTACGAGATCCAGTGCCGGCTGTGCGACGCTGCCAGTCTGCGCAAGCACGGCTTCGATCACGTCACCTACGGCGCTCTGTCTTCTTGTGCCGCTGCTTGCAAACTCCTTGAACTCGATACGGTTAAAACGACGCACGCGCTGGGACTGGCCGGCGTTTGCAACGTCGCTCTGCGACAGACCCGCGCCGGCGAACTGAGCATGTGGAAAGGCTGCGCTTTCGCCAATGCGGCCCGCAACGGCGTCTTTGCGGCGCTGCTTGCCGCTGAAGGCATGACCGGCCCCGCCCCGATCTTCGAGGGCGAAGTCGGCATCATGAAACTGCTAACAGGACCTTTCGAGTTGCACGAACTCGGCGACGGGGCGGGGCGGCCGTTCATGATTAACCAAACGTACATCAAATTCTGGCCAGCCGAATATCATTCGCAGAGTAGCATCGATGCCGCTTTGCAACTCCGCGCGGACATTGACGATCCGCAAAAGATTCAAAGTATCGACATTCATACCTTCAACGCGGCTGTGGATATTATTGGCAAAGATCCGGAAAAATGGCGGCCGCAAACACGCGAGACGGCCGATCACAGTCTGCCCTACTGCACCGCTGCCGCCCTCATGGACGGTGAAGTCACCGAAGCGCAGTTCGCGCCGTCGCGCTTCCGTGATCCGGCCCTGCTCGCCCTCGTCGCCAAGGTCAAGGTGCATCGAGATGCTGCCCTCAACGAGCGTTACCCGCGCGGCATTCCCAGCCGGTTGACCGTGACGTTGAGCGATGGCCGAAAATTGGTGCGTGAAGTAGAGTTTCCGCGCGGCCATGCGCAGAATCCGATGAGCGATGCCGAAGTCGAACACAAGTTCCGCACCCTGGTCGAGCCGCGCTATGGCAAGGAGCGCGCCGATCGCATCCTGGCGGCCTGTTGGGGGTTGGACAAACTCAAGGAAGCTGGCGAACTGGTTCGCTTGTTGGATTGATTTTTATCGATTCGCAGAACACCACATCAGGCACGCTAATTGCGTTGTCCCGGCAGCGCTGGTAGCGGCGTCCAATGATACGGCCCCGGCACCTGCCAAACTTGGAGTGTCGCCTTGTCGCGGCCGCGCCGCACGTCTTCGGTGTGAATGATCTTCGCGCCCCGATTGTGTAACGTGTTCTCGACGGCCTTTTGCAAAGATACCAGGCGGGCATGGCGATTTTTCGACTCTTCCAAAACGACATAGAAACAGCTTGGGTTGCTTACCGGCAGGTCGCGGCGGCCCTCGACGAAAACACGTCCGGCGTAGTAATAGGCCCAGCAGTATGGATCTTCAATGAAATCACCCGGAGGAGTGTTCTTGGCCAGCCAGCGGCCCAGGGAGCGGAAGCCGGTACGTTCGGCGTGTAGCCGGGCCAGCGTACGCGGCAACGGAGCAAGGACCAACAGCAGCAGCAAGGCCAGCGTCCAGGTCCGTCCGTCTGTCCAGCGGCGTCCGGCCAATGCCGGCCACAGTCGTGCCGCTCCCAGGGCCAGTTTGTCGCCGATCACGAGAACACCAGCGACGGCCCAATAAGTGCCACACAAGATGAGAAGAAGTAAATGGCGATCGGATAAGTAGCCCATCTTCTCGGCCATGAGATAGAGCAAGATACCTAAAGCCGAGCAAACCAGCAGACTCACCCATACGCCGGGCACAAGCTGGAAACGATCACGCCGCCACCATAAGCCTAACAAGGCCGGCAGCCACACCACGTAAAAAAAACCTTTGCCCGCTTCAAGGAGAAATGCCTTGAGCGCCCACCAATAGCGGGAGGGCATTCGGTAGTGCTGCAATTCGCGCAGGTCCGTGATATTGCTCGCCAGTTTATCAAAGGTGCGATCGCCCGGCCCAAACCAGGCGGCCACCAGCACGGAGCTGACGCCCGTAGTTTTCCATCGAAGTGAGGGGCATAAGCCCTCTGAACGAATCTCCGGAGGCTTATGCCCCCCGTTCAGTTTGTCCGGCGGCGGAGGCGGACGCAAGCGCTTCTCCCAATCCGCGTTAGGCCGCTGTTGATTTATCAGAAGATTGGGCGTGTTTTTCACGGTCAGGCCGCCGATGAGGAGCATGTACGGCGTCACGACGGCCAACGCCGTCACCGACAAGACCAGGCCGTGAAGCAGCACTTGCCGCCACGGTTGCCGCCAATGCCGGTTTTGCTGTATTCCCAAAAGGACCAGCCCGGTGGCGGCGACGATAAGCGCTCCCTCCGGGCGCGTCCAATACGCCAGTCCACCCGCCAATCCTGTCAGTGCAAACAGCCATGCCCGGCGCTTCCGCAAAGCGAGGGCTGCCAGCCACAGGCTGGTGCAAGCAAACAGCAGAAAGAGTGTGTCCGACAGGCCGTCGCTCATGACTTTGCCGCTGGCGGGCAGGCACTGAAACAGCAGACACGCCCAGAAGGCGATACGGCGATCGAACATCTCGCAGCCGAGGTAGAACATGGGCACAAGCAGCAGTATGCTGGCCAAGGCGCTGACCAGCTGAGCGCTAATCTGCCAGGCGCGCGGCAAATCGTCCGGGAGGAAATGACGCACCAGCCGCGACATGGCGAGGACGGCGAACGGATAGCCTGGATGTTGCGGCGAAGACGCCATCACTTGCCGCCAGGAACCGTGCTCCAGCTGCCAGGCGATGCGAACGTAGCTGATGCTGTCGCGCGAGGCCACTTCCGTATGCGTCAGTTGCCAGGTACGCACAGCCACGACCAGCACGACCAGGATGGCCAGGTTTTTCCAGGCAGAATGCGGAAGACGGAAGGCGGAATAAGAAATCGCTTCAAAACGGACCCGGAGCGCCAGCGAGGGGGCAAAGCGCCCGTCGCCAGCACTCCGGGCCCGTTTTGGATTTTCCTTCTGGATTCGGCATTCTGCATTCTGCATTGGACTGGCGTCTCCGCTTGTGAGGGATGTAGGCAATGTTTCCGCCATCCTCCGTGCGTTGCCGGCCAAGGAGCGGGACGATGGTAGTTATTTTGTTCAGAGGCGTCAAGACAGGCCGAGGCATTGAGGTGTTCCTCTTGATTTTGGTGTGTAGGAGGGCTTACGTGCCAGGGGGAGGGAGTGGAAAAAACCTCCGCGGGAGCTGACGCACCTTCGCTCGCCAAAATCCAGAGAGATACTCGTATCCCTTGCTTGCGGGGCGGGCTGGTAAGCGGGAGATGGACGCTTTAGAATAGAGGTGTACCATTTCACTAATATAGATGCCGCGGACCAGAGTTGCTTCGCGTGAGAGGAGTATTCCGGCCGCCGAGAGATTGGGGCAGGCCAATAGACGAAATTCGACGTGATCTGCACCGAGGACGATCATGCTCAGCGAAGCCACCCGCTCTTGCGACGCGCCGTGTCCCTCGCCAGAACGGCCCTGTGTGTTGCTTATCGATGATGATGCCGACGCAGCCCGCACTGTTTCCAATATTCTTCGCCAGGAACGCTATGAGGTCGCTACAGCGCGCAGCGCCGATGAAGCCTTGTCCGCCCTGGATCAGCGTTCCTACGATGTCATACTGCTAGAACTGACCCTCGCCGAGGCTGATGGCCTGGCCTTGTTGGCCGAGGTTCGCAAGCGTGCGCCAACGGCGCGCTGCATCGTCTTGACCGGCTATGCTTCGCTGGAGTCAGCCGTGGCTGCTCTACGCCGCGGCGCTTACGACTACCTCATCAAACCTTGTGTCATCGAAGATCTCAAGCAGACCATCAACCAGGCCATCGAGCAGCGCCGCCTGAGTCTGCTGGCGGCCCAGCGCGAACAGCAGCTCGAGGAATTGAATGAACAACTGGAGCAGCGCATCCTGGCACGTACCAGCGAGTTGATGCAGGCCAATCAGCGTCTGGCCGAGGCCAACGCCGCCAAGGACCGCTTCTTGGCTACGCTGTCGCACGAACTACGCACCCCGTTGACGCCCTTACGGGCCGGCATTGACCTGCTCCGGGCGCGGCTGCCAGGCGGTGAATGGCAGTCGATCCTCGACGCCATGAGCCGCAATCTGGCCCAGGAAGCCCGCCTCATCGACGATCTGCTCGACATCGCCCGTATCAGTGCTGGCAAGCTCTCTTTGGAAAAACGGGCTGTCAACTTGACCGAATGCCTGCGCAATGCCGTAGAGATGATCGAGCCGCGCGCCGCTGCCAAGGAGCAGATGCTCAGCCTGGAGCTGCGCGATACGTTCCCGCCTCTACTCGCCGATCCGGTGCGCTTGCAACAAGTAATCGCCAACTTGCTGGATAACGCCGTCAAATTCACGCCCCGCAAAGGACGCATTCGCTTGACGGCCTGGTTGGCGGATCAGCAGGTCTTCCTCGAAGTCGTGGATAGCGGCCCAGGCATCCAGCCGGCCCATCTGCCGCGCATCTTCGAGCCATTCTGGCAAGCAGACTTATCGTCGCGGCGACAGTACGGCGGCACCGGCCTAGGTTTGGCCATCGCTCGGGAGATCGCTTTGCTGCACGACGGCGAGTTGTGGGCCGACAACGTCGATTCCTCCCCTTTATCCCCCCCAGAGCAGAAGGGGGATAAAAAGGGGGGCGCACGCTTCACATTCCGCTTTCCCATCGTGCCCGCTGAGGTGCCCTCCTCGACTCCGGAAGCCGCACACGCACCCGCTCCGTTGCGCATCCTTCTGGTCGATGATTCGCTGGACACCATCCAGGTGTTGAGCTGGCTGCTGGCTTCCAAGGGACTGCGGGTCCGCGAGGCCGCCAGCGTTGCCGAGGCGCTGAGTGCAGCTCGTGCTGAGCCGCCCGATGTCATCATCACCGATATCGGTATGCCGGAACAGGACGGCTACGATCTGCTGCGCCTGATCCGTGCCGACGAGCGGCTACGCCATCTGCCTGTCATTGCCGCCACCGGCTATGTCAGCAGCCACGAGCAAGAAAAAATGGCCCAGGCCGGCTTCTCTGCCACTCTGTCCAAACCTTTCGATTTGAGCGAACTCCTCTCTGTCGTCGGGTCTGTAGTCAAAAGTTGAGCCACAGATTGTTATTCCGGGTTCTTTGGGGTTCCATTGTTCGGCTTACTGAAGCAGCGGAAGCACGAAGGCACGAAGAAATCCCGGCTGATAAGAGCCGTAATGTCCGCCCTTGTGTCCGGTCCACGATAAGCTCGGATTCCATGGATATTGGCGTAACTTGGCATAGAGGACTTCGTCTTCGGGAGCGGTGAGGGTCGGTTGGAAGCCGATTTTGCCGGCCGCTCCTGTCAGCCAACAGCGATCGGTGGTCCCGGCCAACAGGGTTCCCAATCCAAGGCAGCACCAATCGCGGCTGCTGATGAAAGCGTCGATGCCCTGGCAGGAGCTGCGCAGCGCGCCCCGCAGGTCGCGCTTGGCCGAGACAGCGGGAGCTAGCAATACGATGCGTTCCACGGTGTTGGGCGGCAGTTGCTCCGCGGCAATCAACACCACGCCGCAGCCGGCGCTGTGTCCCACCAGATAGATCCGTTGATCGGGCGCTTCTTGGCGGCAGCTTAACACCAGGTCGGCCAATTTTCGGCCAGCCCGTTGCAGATGTGTGGAATGTATCTGATCGGAGACCACCCGCAGGTAGCCGTGTGTCCAGCGAAAGCTATGTACTTCCAGGGGCATCTGCGCTTCAGCGATGGTTTGCCGCATGGTCCGCGACGCTGCCTCGAACCCGCCTGCCCCATCAATAACAAACACGATGCCCGGCGGCGCCGGCTTTGCCAGTCCGCCACATAAGCAAAGGACATCCCTTGCTGGCCCTGCGGGCTGGTAAAGCGAACCTGGACCCACCCCAGCGCAGCCGGATAGCCAGAGAAGAACTACCGGAACCCAGCACAGGCGAGTCCATCCCGTCATGCTGATCTCTTCCCTCCAGCCCGGGCAGACCATGCAGGAGCGGTTTCGGCCAGACGAGGCGGCCGCTTTCACTAAAGCCGGTCCCCTTTTTCGCCTAAGGTCCGCCTCGCTGCGGCACAGGCGCTATTCTCCGCCGGGTCGTTGTTCGCTTTCCTAAATTGCGTAAAATGAACCTATTGCAGGTCGAAAGTGTAAAGGGGGGATCGCTATGAAACGTGCGCTCGTTTGCTTGCCCCTTTGTTTGCTGTGTACGTCGGATTATTCGAGCGTGGCCGCGCTGCCAGGAGGTACTTTCCTCGATGTTGCCGATAGCGGCAATCCGCTGCCGAGCGAGGCGGAGATGGAGCGTTTGGCCAAGAGCGATCCCATCGCCTTTCTCCGAGAGTGCCTTCGCCGCTACGATCGAGAAGTGCAGGGGTACACGGCGACGCTACGCAAACAGGAACGCATCGGGGGGCATCTTCAGCGCAGCGAAGTGATCGACGTGGCTTTTCGGGAGAAACCCTTTAGTGTGCTGTTGCGCTGGAAGGAGGGAGCACGGCGAGCGGCGGCAGTATTGTACGTCAAGGGCGAAAACCGCGATCAATTGTTGGTACGTCCGGCCGGCATCTTGTCCGTGGCGGGGATCGTGGTGCGCGATCCCAACGGTGAGGAGGCCAAACAGTCGGGTCGTTATCCGCTCACCGAATTCGGCATCAAAATCGGCATGCAGCGCGCCCTCGCTTCATGGGAGAAAGCCAAGAAGGCCAATGCTTTCCACGTAGACTATCTGGGCATCAAGAAGATCAAAGAGCTTGGCGATCGGCCTTGTTGGGTGCTCAGGCGGACGCGCTATGCCGCACCAACGGAGGAAGGCGTTACCGAGTCAACTTTCTTCTTCGATAAAGAGAACTGGCTCCAGGTTGGCAGCCTTCTTAAAGGCGAGGAAGGCAAGCTGATCGGCGAGTATTTTTTCCGCGACATCAAGATCAATCCCGAATTCCCGAACGATACGTTCAGCCGCGAGGCATTAAAGCGCTAAGAGCTATCGGACAAAAACCTTCTCCCTCACGAGGGGGCTGGGGTAGGGGGTGAGAGCGTCCTGCCCCACCGAACCCTCCCCCCTTGTGGGGGAGGGAAAAGTCCGCTAATCCTAAGGGGCCCGCGAGCCGGAAGTGTCTCGGCCACTTCCGGCTCGTTGGGTTTGCCCGTCAGCGCCTCGGTAGCTGCGGTGCTCCGCCGGGGGGTCGGGGTTTGCCAGATTCGGCAGGAGGCAGCCGGCCGTCGCCGATCGCTTGCTCCACTTCACGCCGGGCGGCTTCGCGACGGTCCTGCGGCATGGCCGCATTGAAGTTTTTCAACTTCGGCAAATCAAGTCGAAACAGGCCCAGGGCGAGCCGCGAAAGCCACCAGCGCGCCAGTTCCGCCAGCGCCACCTTATCGCTCGCCAAGTCGCGGGCCAGGGCCATGTAAAACTTGGGGCTGAAGATTTCCTCATCGGTCGGTTCGCGCAGGAGATCCAGGATGCGTTTGGATTCCTCAGCGGTGTAGCCCAATTCGGAGGGCAGCAATCCCTTTCCAGTCTGGGGATCGAAAAGTCTTTCCCTTTGGCCTTTGCCGTGATCGAGCCAGCGCCAGAGGGCGAAAATAGCTGTATCCCGATCTGGGGCGTAGATAGCGTCGGCTTTGCCGAGAACATCGAGCAAAGCCTTGACTTCGTCCAGGGCAGCGAGACAGTAGAGAGCCAACTGATGTTCGGCAAAGTGTGTGTTTCCCATCGTGCTCAGCGCTTCTTGGAGGGCGCTCTCAGGGAGTTTGTCCACGGTCATCCGGTCGCGGAGGGTTTTCAAGGCCAGCTCCATGTCTCGGGCTTGCGGCGTATCGACGGTCGGCCTCTTGGGGAACAGCACGCGGTTAGCCACTTCCAAATCTTGCTTACTTAAATAAGGACGTTCATAAGCAGAAGGATGGAGACTGATCCAGAAGAATTGCGCCCGTCCCGGCTCGGAAGACAGGTCCGGATAGCGCTCATGTTCGAGGGCGATGCCCGCCTCGCCTTTGAGCAGGAACAATTTCAGCGCCGACAGCGGCTCGCCCGTGCCGGGGAAGTGCGTCTTAAAGAGATCGACAAGGACTTCCGCATTGGGATAGAGCGTTACATCCCAGACCTTGTTCTCGAAACGCAAACGCACGGTTAATCCGTGTGAATCGTTGGCTTTGTGATTGGAGATATAGAGCCGGCCGCGCTGGAGAGTCAGATCGGCATTGGTGCCCTGGGGCTTGTGCAGCACGAGGGCACACTCTTGGAGATGGTCCATCAAGGCTGCATCGTTCCTTTCTTGGCCGGCTTGATCTTTTACCAAGAGCAGCGGCGTGAACTCGCGGACGTGGCCGCGTAACAACAGATGGAGGCCACAATCCAGCCGCACTTCGCTGGCATAACCCGGCAAGCTCATGAGCGGATCGCCGGTAGACACGGACGAATTCGGCTTGAGTCGGACCCAGCCATCTTTCTCTTTGCGCTGCACCAGCAAGCTCGGCAAGGAGAAGTCGGAGACGCGGTATTGACCGATCACGACGCGTTCATTACTCGGCGGCGTCTCTCGAGCGGACGCCGGCGCTTTCTCCAGCTTTCCCGTAGAGGGGGCGGTGTCCGTTTTTGCTTCGGCTGGCGCTCCGCCAGGAGGACTCGAGGGCACGACTTGCGGAGTCTTGGCTGGCGGCGTGGCTTGTTTTGGGTCCGGCGGAGGGGGAGGGGAGGGCTGCGGCGGTGTTGGCGACGGCGCCGCGGGCTGCCCCGCAGGTGTGTTTTTATTCTCAGGAGGCACCGCCTTCCTCTCGTCGTTGCGCTCCGGCTGGGGGCGCGTCGCCACTTCGGTACTCGACTTCTGGTTCTGGACGACGGGACCTGATGGCCCAGGCTGTTCCCGGATTAATTGCCACAAAGCGATGCCAACGATGGCAAAGAGAAGGACGGCGGCCAGCGGCAAGGCCCAGCGCAGCCAGCTGCCGCGACGATAAAACGGCAGCCCAAGCAGGAACATCTCATCCGCGTCGGCGTCCTCTGAAGAACTGGGTGCAGAAGCATGGGAGCCCGTTGCTTTACGGAAGGGGATGGCTTCACGGCCCCGTACCAGGGCATACATCCGTTCCTTGGCTTTGGGCGGTACCACGGCCGGCTCGCCCAGGACCAAGGTGAGAATCTGATGGCACGATGCAACCTCGGCCAAATGCACGTCCGACTCCAGGCACAGCTTTTCTACCTCGGCAACTTGTTCGGGGGGCAACACATTATCAAGGTACTCTGCCACCGTGTTTGGGTCGAAGGCATTGGGGCCCGTGGCAGGCGGCGTGGTGATGCGCCGCCGCCGCGTCACTTGCTTGATGCGGGCAATCAATTCTTGGGCCGTCTCGCTCTCGGCCACCTTTTGGCCGATCGTCTTAATCTCCAAGGGTTCAAGGGTGTCGTCCAGATAAGCCAGCAAAGTTCGCAAGGTCAAGCGCATGATGCATCTCCTTCACGAGCGAGCCATATTGTCTCTCACTTTAAATAGTGGTGGCGGCAGACGATTTTCGTTCACTTTTTTTCCTTGGCGAACGGCCGGCGTTGGCCGGCTGGTAGGGGCTTACCCGTCGGCCGTTCGCTCACTTCCCCAAGCTGCTCTTGCCTCGAGCACCCGGAAGGGGTATGAGGAGCCTCTACCTACCGAAGCACGGAGGATCTCATGCCACGTCGAGCGTCCGTACTGTTGGCCCTGAGTGTGCCGATGGTTCTACTTCTAGGGACGGCGCCGGTTCGCGCAGAATTGGAATGTTTGCAGTCCGTAGTGGACAAAGGCGAGGTGCGGAGCGGATTGCCTTTGGCGCAGCGCTTCCTTTTCTGCAATCGTGGCCCGGGGCCGGTTGAGATCACAGACGTTCGCCCCAGTTGCGGCTGTCTCGCCCCGAAGCTGGACAAGCGGGTCTTGCAAGCGGGGGAAACCGGCGAGCTGTTGCTCGAAGTCAACACCTTGACACAACCGGCCGGGCTGCACAGCTGGCGCATCACACTCCGCTACCAATGCGGCGAAGCCGAGCAAGAGTTGTCCTTGTACATCCGGGCACGGCTCGTCACCGAAATCACGGTAGAGCCGCCTTCCCTGGCCATTTACACAGATACAGCAATCCGTCACGAAATCACGCTGATCGATCGCCGCACCGAACCGTTGATCGTCCGGGCCGTCCCGACTTCCTCGCCCTATGTCCGCACGCATCTCGGCGAGCTACGCCGCGATGATGCTGGCCATTGGCACCGCACGATTCAGGTGGAAGTATTGGCCGACTGTCCCGAAGGCACGCACACCGAGACGCTGCGCATCTGTACCTCCGATCCCCTCTATTCCGAGTTGAAAGTGCCGTTCACCATTGTTAAGCATGCCCGTCATCGGGTGAGCGCTACCCCGGCATCGGTGGTGCTGTCTCAACCAGCCAATCAACCGTTGCCGGCCCGCATCGTACTTTTGAGCGCAGCCGAAGAGGGCGAAGTCCACATCGACCACGTCGAGTCCGATCATCCGGCCATCGATTGTCGTTGGGCGCCAGGACCGGGCCATCAGGCAACGCTCAAGATCCGCATCGATCGCCAGCAAATTCCCGGCGACCGCCTGCGCGCCGCCGTCCACGTCCACCTAAGCCAGCCGGCAGCAGAAACCATCACCATCCCCGTCAGCTGCTTGTTGCATTGATCCGCTGATGGTCCTTACTTCGCTTCCTTCGGCGACGGTGCGGCTGGTGCATCTTTCCAGGCGAGTTGGCAAAATTCATAATAGCGCTGTGCCCAAATCCGGCCGAGTTCGCGCGCCTTCTCCGGCCGCTTGGCGGCGAGGTTGTGGGATTCGCCGCGGTCGGTCTTCAGATCGTAGAGTTCCCACGAATCTCTATCACCCGCAGTGACGAGTTTCCAGTCGCCGACGCGGACAGCGCGATTGCCTTCGTGGCACCACCACAGGCAATCGTGGGCAACCGAGTTGTCATTGGTGAAGACCGGCGCCAGGCTCTTGCCAGGCGGAGGTGGGACAGGCTGGCCCTTCCAGGTTGTTGGCAGTTTACCGCCGATAAGTTCCAGCAGGGTTGGCACGATGTCAATGAGGTGTCCCGGATTATGGCGGAGTTCGCCGCGGGCAGCGATGCCCTTGGGCCAATGGATAATCAACGGTGTGGAGATGCCGCCCTCATGGACCCAGGTTTTGTGCCGCCGCAGCGGTGTGTTGGCCGTGCTCGACCAGCCGGGGCCAAGACAAAGATGAGTAGCCGCTGAGCCGGGCGCTGCCTTCGGATCGTGGCCGTCATCGCGCACCATCATCTCCGCGCTGGCACCGTTGTCGGAAAGAACGAGGATCAAGGTGTTGTCCAGGGCACCCATGACGCGCAACTGCTGGAGGATGCGGCCCACCTCACGGTCAAGACGGTCGATCATGGCGGCGTGGATGGCCATCTTAACTGACTGAAACGTTTGCTGTTCCTGGGTCAATTCACGCCACGACAGCGGCCGACTGATTTCGTGAGGTCCGAATTGCTTGAGTGCCTCTGGGAAGTGATAAGGCGGTCCCACGTTGCGCTCCAGAGCGGGCAAATCATGGTTGACAATTCCCATCTTTTTCATCCGCTGCCAACGTTCGCGGCGAATTTCGTCCCAGCCGCGGCGATAGGTAGCGCCATAGCGGGCGATGTCCTCCGGCAAGGCTTGCAGTGGGAAATGCGGAGCGTTGAAGGCGACATAATGAAAAAATGGCTTGTCGGCGAAGTGCTCCGCATGGTCCTTCAGGAATTCGATGGCATAATCAGCGATAGCGACGGTGGAATAATAGCCCGAATCCGTCTGCACCGGCGGCAATTTGCGATCATCCTTGAAATGAACACGCGGGCGGAAGTAGCGGCCCAGATCTTGCAGCAGATACGAATGATCGAAACCGTTGTCCAAAGGCCGGCCGTCGAGGTGCCATTTACCGGAGTGATAGCTGCGATAGCCGAGCGCCCGGAGCAGTTCTGGCAGGAGCGGCGCCCAGGCCGGCCGCACCCCTTTGCTGCCGCTGGCCACGCCCGGCACGACATCACGGCGCACCTGCTGAGCGTAGTAGCCTGTCAGCAAGGCGGCACGCGACGGCCAGCAACGGGCGGTGTTGTAAAACTGTGTGAAGCGCAGGCCGTTGCGGGCCAATTCGTCGAGATTCGGAGTCTGAATCTCTCCGCCGTAGCAACCGAGGTCGGAGAAGCCCATGTCATCGGCAAGGATGATGAGAATGTTCGGCTTCCGGGCCGGTTCGCCCGCCAAGCCAGACCGTCCGGACGCATTCAGGCCGAACAGAATCAGTGGAAGCAGCAACCACGCACGCTGAGTTGTGCAATTCATGGTAACCTACTCTTCATTGGCAAATGACAACACCTATTGTTACTGCAATTGCTCCTCAGAGACCAGAGGGAAGAAACATGGACACGGCTGCCCTGCATCCCTGCATCTACGTCATCGCGTTCCTGTTTGCCTTGAACAATCCTTCTCGCTATCTCTATCCTCAATTATTACTGTCGATTCCTGTTCTCTGAGGACATGATGCGTTTCATCTGCTATTGCTTTTCCGCCTTGCTGTTCGGCCTCGTTGCCGTGGTTGCACGCTCTGAAAATAAGTCGGATCCCAATGTCGCTTCGACGCCGCATCGCACGCCGGAGGAGGAACGAAAGCTCTTCCGTCTGCCGCCCGGCTTCGAGATTCAGCTGGTTGCCGCCGAGCCAGACATTCATAAGCCGCTCAACCTTGCCTTCGACGACCACGGTCGGCTTTGGGTCACGGACACCGTTGAATATCCCTTTCCGCCGCCTCCCGGCCAGAAAGCACGCGACAGCGTGAAAATCCTCGACGATTTTGCTCCTGATGGCCGAGCGCGGAAAATCACCACGTTTGCCGATGACCTCGTTATCCCCATCGGTGTATTGCCGCTCTCTTCTTCCTCCTCTCCTCATGGGGACGGGAAAAGGGGGCCGCAGGACGCTCTGGTATTCAGCATCCCGTCGATTTATCGGCTGCGCGACAGCAAAGGCAACGGACATGCCGATAGCCGCGAAGTGCTGTACACCGAATACGGCCGGCGCGATACCCACGGTTTGACGGGGTCGTTTACCTGGGGCTTTGACGGCTGGATTTACGCTGTCCACGGCTTCTCCAACGACTCGACCGTCAAGGCCAAGGATGGCAGCGCGATCACCATGAACTCTGGCAACACCTACCGCATCCGGCCCGATGGCAGCCGCATCGAATATTTCACACATGGTCAAGTGAATCCTTATGGATTATCCTTCGATCCGCTCGGCAATCTCTATTCGGCCGACTGCCATACGCAGCCGATCTATCAGCTGCTGCGTGGCGCCTGGTATCCGAGCTTCGGCAAAGGACACGACGGACTCGGATTCGGCCCGGAGATGTACACCGGCTACACCGAATCGACGGCGGTGGCCGGCATCGCCTACTACGCCGCCGATCATTATCCGCCGGCCTGGCGCGACAGCGCCTATGTCGGCGATGTCGTCAGCCGGCGCGTCAATCAATTCGCTATCGAATGGCACGGCTCCAGTCCGAAAGCAACTCTCAAGCGATTCCTTGAGTCTGAGGATCCGTGGTTTCGCCCTGTCCACATTCAGTTGGGGCCAGACGGAGCGCTGTATATAGCCGATTTTTATAATCGTATAATCGGCCATTACGAGGTGCCACTGACGCATCCCGGACGCGACCGCACCAGCGGCCGCATCTGGCGCATTGTCTACCGGGGTAACGACTCTCGCGGTACTCCAGCACCTCGGAAAGATTGGACGATGGCGAGTGTGGCTGAGCTTATTGAAGATCTGGCTCATCCGAATTTGACCGTGCGCATGCATGCCATGAACCAGCTCGTTGAGCGCGGCGGTCAAGATGGCCGGCAAGCCGTGTCCGATCTCCTGGCCTCCGCCAAGGCAAACAACTGGCAATGGATTCATGGCCTGTGGGTGCTGGAGCGTCTCGGCTCGCTGGGAGATGAACTGCTGTTGGCAGCAGCTCAACACAAGGACCGAGGCGTGCGCGTTCATGTCCAGCGTGTTTTGAGTGAGCGGGCCAAGCTGACGCCCGTGCAGCACAATCTTGCCTTGGCCGCCTTGAAAGACGCCGATGCCCATGTCCAACGCGCCGCTGCCGATGCGCTCGGCCGGCATCCAGATGCGGCGAAAAACCTGCGCATGTTGCTCGATCTGCGTCATGCTGTGCCGAAGGACGACACGCATTTGCTGCACGTCGTCCGCATGGCCCTGCGCGATCAGTTGCGGTCAGCGGATGCCTGGCCGCAACTGGCCGGCGAGGCATGGAAGGAGCGGGACAGACGAGCCATCGCCGACGTGGCGCTCGGAGTGCCCAGTGTCGAAGCCGCCGCCTATCTGATGGCGTATCTGCAACGTCACGACGAACCGGGCGACATGCAAACGCGCTCGGTGCATCACATCGCCCGCTATGGCAGCGAAGCGATGACGAAGCAATTGCTGGATTTCATACGCGGCAGCCAGCCTGCAGTGCCCGCAAGGAGAAACCTCAGCCAACAGCTTGCTCTTTTCCACGCCCTTCAGCGCGGCACTCAGGAGCGCGGCGCCCCGCTGACCGAGCCGGTTCGTGCCTGGGCCAGCGATCTGACGCATCGGCTGCTCGCCTCGAAGAATGATCGCGACGTGGAATCCGGGATCAGGCTGGTGGGCGAACTGCGGCTGATGGATCAGCAGAAACGGCTGGTGGAAATAGCCGGCCAACGCCGTGCGCCGGAAGGCCAGCGCCGGGCAGCTCTGGAAGCGCTGCTGAAGCTCGATGCGCGGCGTCATGCCGCCGTGCTGGCCGGCGTTCTCGCTGATGCCGAAGCGCCCGTCACCCTGCGCGAACAGAGTGCCAACCTGCTGGCCCAGGCGAACCTGCCCCAAACGCAAGCGGCCCTGCTCACCATCCTGCCGACGGCGCCGGCACGCTTGCAGACGACTATTGCCTTCGGACTGGCAGCCAGTCCTACCGGCGCCGACAAACTGCTCGACGCCGTCCAGGCCGGCAAGGCGTCAGCCCGTCTGCTTCAGAATCCTTTCGTCCGCGCGCGCCTAAATGCGGCACACCTGCCGCGCTTGGCCGAACGCATCGATGAGTTGACCGCCGGCTTGCCTGCGGCCGGTGCAGACATGCAAGCCCTTCTGGACCGCCGCCGCGCCGCCTTCCTCAAGGTGATGCGTTCCCACGCCGAGCGTGGGCATGAGGAAAACGTGCGTCTGGGCGCTCAGATTTTTGCCAAGAATTGCGCCAATTGCCATCAGGTCAATGGTCAAGGACCTCGCATTGGACCGCAGCTCGACGGCATTGGCGCCCGCGGACTCGATCGCCTGCTTGAAGATATTCTCGATCCGAACCGCAACGTCGATCAGGCATTCCGCCAGACCACGCTGATTTTGAAAAAGGGGCAGGTGCTGTCTGGTTTATTGCTCAAGGAGGAAGGCGAAATTCTGGTATTGGCCGATGCGCAGGGCAAGGAAATACGCGTGGCAAAGGACGAGGTGGAAGAGCGTAACACATCGCAGGTTTCGCCGATGCCGGGCAATTTCGCCGAGCAGATTTCGGAAGATGATTTCAACAATCTGTTGGCGTATTTGCTGACGCTGCAAAGCAAACCGGACAAATCGGGCGGAAAGTAGCGGCAGTCTCCCAACCAGTCCGCCGTGTCCGTTCGCGTCGAAAACCGCACTGGCGTTGAACAACCTCTGGCCCAGGAAGAGGGTGCCAGATAAGCCGAAGGCAAAGGCGCCCCCTGCCCGGCACCAGGGCAATCCACTCGACAAGCAGCAACCAGGAGCTTGGTTAGCTACAGCTTTCTATTTCTTACTCCGCAGGAGCGGGCGGCGTCGGCGTTGGCTCGCTGCGGCGGATGGGGCTGGCCTGGGCCGCGTGTGCTCGGCCTTCGACAGGGGGCTTCGTCAGCAACAACGGATCGGGGACCGGCTTTTGCTGCACAGCCGTTTTGGTGCAACCGAGGAACGCACCGCCGAAGAGAAGGGTGAACCAACCGACGTATCGGAATTTCCGCGCCATGTCTCGCTCCCCGCATGAATCTTTTCTGAAGAGGTGTCTGACGAGGCAATTCTACCCTAGCTTCTATCTTTCGGTGGGGATCGGCGTAGGCAAAGAGAAAATTTTACCCGTCTGCGGGGCCGGCAAAGAATGTCCTTGCTGGCACTGCGGGCTGGTAAAGGAGGGCTAATTATGCCGGTAGTTCATGTCTTCACAGAGGCGCTCCAGTGCTTCGCGGGCATGGTGGGCCACATCGGGATCTTCGGCATCGACAAGGCGGTCGAGATCGGGCCACAACAACGTCAGGTTCTCGGTGGAGATCGTCTGAATGGTGTCGTGAACGCGCTGCGGATCTTCGCTGGTCAGTGTCTGGCGAAACCAGGCCAACGCTTGCCGTTCGCCCAGGCGCGCCAGGGCAGCGCGGGCGGCTTGGCGGACATCCGCGTTGGGATCGCGGCGGGCATCTTGAAGTGTCCGCAACACATCCGGGCGTCGCAACGGCTCCCACCAGCCGAGACTGCCCACAGCGCTGAGACGAATCGTGGGGTCCCAATCGCGGGCGGCCAAGAGCAGGAACGCTTCGGTCTGGGGCGAGGGATGGCCGCGCAGCGTGCGCAGGATGGCGCCATAAGGCAACGTGGCGGGGATAGAGGGACGGCGCGGCGGCGCGGCCCGGCGGCGGTACTGAGCGCGGCGGACCATCGGCACATTCTGAAGCACCCATTCACGCAGCAACGGTGCAATGCGCGGATGCGACGACCAAGTTAACACCTCCAGGGCCAACTCGGCATGAGGATAGTGCGGCTGGGCCAAAAGCGGTAGGACCGCCTCTCCAGCCTCGGCCCGCAGATCCAAGAGCGCCTGCAAAATATCGCGCTGTTCTTCCACGGGGGCATCAGGTAAGCGCTGGCACAATAGCGCTGGCGCTTCTTGGAGGAAATCGGTCAAGGTCGGCTCCAGCGCCGTCAGCCGCGACATTTGCCAGCTAAATGCTTCTTGCTCGGCAGGCTCGCTGCTCAGCATCGACTCGGCATTCGGCGCTCTCCGCAGCAGCCGCAGCGTCTCGGCATAGATGCGTACGGCCAAGGGATCGATCCGCTCGGTGCGATTGTCCCACAGCGTTTCGATCAGCTCGCCGACGCGGGCCTCGGCGACGACGTTGGGCGGCACCCCGAAACGCAGCCCTTCCAGGGCGCGATGCAACACGCGCAGGGCCGAACGGCCCAGCGGTGTCTCAAACTGACGCAGATAGCCGGAAAAACCGAGAAAACAGATGGTCTCTGCGGCGAAGAATTGTCCCAGCGGTGGATCGCTGGCGGCCTCGGCGCAGCGGAGCAAATGCGGCAGGCTCTGCACCCGGCCCAGGGCGCGCAAGCCGTTGGCCAAATCGATCCAGTACCAGGCTTGTTCAATCTGATCGTCGCTCAGCCGGCGCTGCAATTGGCGTTCGAGGATGCGTCCGGCGTCATCGGTGCCCAATTCGGTCAAAGCGCGGACCTGCACAACGTACTGCATTCCAGGGCGCAGGCTGGACTCGACGGCGGCCACTTCGCCACGCTCCAGTAAATCGCGGAAACGTGCCTTGGTTGATTCGATCGCTGACTCGCTAAGCTGGCCGCCCTGGAAGAGATCGATGTGTTGCCGGCTGATCGGCGACAGCTCGTCGCGCAGCGCCTGTTCCTGGCGCCGGCGTACCCAGAGCAGAGCCGCCGCCAGCAGCAAAGGCAGCAACACGATTACGAGCGTCACAAACTGCATGGCATCCGCCTGTCCACCGGGCGAGCGGGGGCTATTAAGTCCTGGTTCGGTCTTGATCACCGGGGGTATAACAGCCCCTGCCCGCCGACCGTATCGGTGTTTTCACTCACCGCGCACGTGTCCCTCTCCGTAGACAATATACTTGTAGCTGGTCAGCTCCAGCAGTCCGCAAGGGCCGCGGGCGTGGAACTTATCGGTGCTGATGCCGATCTCCGCCCCCAACCCCATCTCCTGGCCATCGTGAAAACGCGTGCTGGCATTGACCATTACTGCTGCTGAATCAACCGCTGCCGTGAAACGCCGAGCCGCGCTCAGGTCGTTGGTGATGATGGCATCGGTATGGCCGGACCCATGCCGATTAATATGGGCGACGGCTGCGTCGAGATCGGCCACTATTTTTATGGATAGCACAAGATCGAGAAATTCGGTATCAAAATCTTCTGCCCGCGCCGGGATGGCCTCCGGAACCAAGCGACAGGTCTGCGGACAACCGCGAAGCTCGACGCCCCGCTGCCGCAGCACTGCCGCTGCCCGTGGCAGAAACGCTGCCGCGATCGGCTCTTCGACGAGCAGACATTCCATGGCATTGCAAACGCCGGGGCGCTGGCACTTGGCGTTGAGCACGATGCGCTCGGCGCGGTCGAAGTCAGCCGATTTTTCGACGAAAACATGGCAGATGCCCTTGTAGTGCTTGAGCACGGGCATTCGCGCCTCCTCGGCGACGCGGCGAATCAACGCTTCGCCGCCGCGCGGAATCACCAGATCGATGAGATCGTTCATCTTCAGCAAATGGCCGACGGCAGCGCGGTCCGGCGTTTCGACCAGTTGCACGGCGTCTTCGGGCAGATCGCATTGCCGAAGACTGTACGTGAGAAGGCGATGCAAAGCGCGGTTGGTGTGCATGGCCTCACGGCCGCCGCGCAGAATGATGGCATTGCCGCTCTTAATACTCAGGGCCGCCGCATCCACGGTGACGTTGGGCCGCGATTCGTAAATGAACAGCAACACGCCCAGAGGCACACCGACCTTGTGGACCTCTAGTCCGTTGGGGCGAACGCTGCTGCTGCGGACCTGGCCCACCGGATCGGGCAGGGCGGCCACTTCCCGTATCCCCCTGATGACCTCGTGCAACCGCTGCGGCGTCAAACGGAGGCGGTCGATCTGGGCGGCACTCAGCCCAAACTCTCCGGCAGCGGCCAAGTCCTTCTCGTTGGCGGCCAAAACTTCCTGTGCGTCTCCCAGGTGTGCCGCCGCCATTAACAGAGCGTCGTTCTTGCGTTTGCCACTGGCCGTAGCTAACAGCCGAGAAGCGGTGCGAGCACGGCGGGCCAGATCCAGGCAATAAGCGGATAATTCGGATGAAGTAGGTGATGCAGACATGGTGGCTCTCTCATGGTGCGGGGATAGGGCTGTCGGGCGGTGTCAGTTGGAAGGACACGCCGCGCGGCGGTTCCTGCGCCAGCTCAAAGTCCTTCGGTAATTGTATCTGAATCGGCTGATGGTAGCTGCCCGGCGCCGAACAATGTCCTTGAATCAAGTCGACAAAGGCATAAACTTTCGGCGGTTCGTTGCGGGCCGGGCCGCGTACGCGCAGACTGATGCGGCCGGCGCCTTCGGCGAGGAATGTCGGCCGTAATGGAAAATTCGCCGGACACAGAAAATGGACCGGTACTTCCGGCAGTTCGTAGACTTTATCGAAGCTGCGCGCGTACAGCCAAATCAACAGCGCCAGCCCCAAGGCGACGACCAGCGAAAGTATGCGATCGAACATCGGCACCTCTTAAGACCTCTAACCAAGGAACCGCCAAGGCGCCAAGAACGCCAAGCACAGAACAAGAGAAACAGAAAAAATCAAGAGAACTACCGAAATACCAGCCGCCTGGCGCCTTGGCAGTTCCGTTTGAGAGCGCCTCTAAGCCGCTAGCGACGACCTCTCGTCCGCGCCGGCTGCCGACTGCTTCGATCCCGTATCGCTTCGGCTCAGCAAGTCAGCCAGACGCTGCGACAGCTCCGCACGCGGCACCGGTTCAAGCCGGCCGCCGATGGCCAGCGAAATCCGGCCTGTCTCCTCGCTGACCACCAACAGGACCGCATCGGTTTCCTCGCTCATGCACAAAGCAGAGCGATGGCGCATCCCCATGTGTGTTCCGGTGTTCTCCGGAGGTTGACCAAGCGGCAACTGGCAAGCCGCTGCAGCGATGCGATCGCCGCGCAGGATCACGGCCCCATCGTGCAGCGGGCTGCGTTTACTGAAAATCGCCCGCAACAGATTGGCCGATACTTCGCTATCAATGGCCTCGCCTGTTTCCACGTACATGGTCAAAGCTGTCTCCCGCTCGATGACAATGAGAGCGCCGATGTTGTCACACGACATGGACTCGGCGGCGTTGGCCAAGCGGTCGGCGATCGAATCCCTGGGCGTGTGTATGAAACGGGGCAGCAAGCGATAGCGGCCCAACAGCATCAGACCACGCCGCAACTCCGGCTGGAAGATGACCAGGAGACCCAGCAACGCCGTCGTCACCAGATAATCAAGGACGCGGCCAAGGACGGCCAAATCGAAACGGGCAACGATGACGTGGGTGATAAGAAACAAGCTGATGACAACCAGGCCTAAGCCGCGGACGATGCCGGCGCCGCGCGTCTTGCCGAGAAAGCGCAGAATCAGATAGATAAGCGCCGCAAGGATGGCGATTTCCACCACATCGCGCGTTCCTGCCAATTCATAAAGCTGGGCCAGGCGTTCCTTCAACGGTTATTTCTCCATTCCCTGGTGAGCGAAAGCGGTTAAGCTCCCGGTATTTGCACCGGGACGTTTACACGCCTCGCTCGCCGCGTTCACGTAGTGCATTCACTACCACCACGGCGTCCCGCGTTTCGGCGACATCGTGGACCCGCAAGATCTGGGCGCTGCCGTGTACCAGGGCGTAACAAGCGGCGGCCAGCGAACTGGCCAGACGCTGGTGTAGTGGACGATTCAACAGCTTGCCGAGAAAACCCTTACGCGACACACCCAGGCACACCGGCCGGCCTAGCCGTTGCAACTCCTCCAGATGGGCCAACAGCTGCAGATTGTGCTCCCGCGTCTTGCCGAAGCCGATGCCCGGATCGAGCACCACCTGCGACGCTGCTATACCCAGATCGCGGCATGCCTGCAACCGCGCCTCCAGAAAATTGATCACCTCGGCAACGACATCGTCGTAATGCGGTGCAATCTGCATGGTGGCCGGCGTGCCCTGCATATGCATGAGGATGACACCGGCGCCATAGCTCCGCACCACTTCGGGCATAGCCGGATCGCCCCGCAATGCCGTGATGTCGTTGATGACGTGCGCCCCTGCCTGGAGGGCTTGCCGCGCTACTTCTGCCTTGGTGGTATCTACGGAAAGAGGCGTCGAAGTAAGAGCGGCAAGCCGGCGGACCACGGGAATCACACGCGCCAATTCTTCCTCCAGCGGAACCGGCTGAGAACCAGGGCGGGTCGATTCGCCGCCGATGTCAAGCAGGTCGGCGCCCTGTTCGACCAGGTTCAGTCCGTGAGCAACGGCAGCGTCGGCATCGAGAAACTGTCCACCGTCGGAGAAGCTGTCCGGCGTGACATTGACTATGCCCAAGATCAAGGGCGGAGCGCCGGGCGTGAGGGTACGGTCGCGCAGCTGCCAAAACGGAGGCGCAGACATGATTTCACCATGCCACTTCCATCATGTTGACGATCTGCTGGGCCATATTCAGACAATTCCACTGCTGGGCCGTCGCCAGTGATTCGCCGATTTCGGGACGATAGTAGGCGACGGAGCGTACCAAGACAGAGCCGAACAGTCCGGCCATGGGCAAGGAACCGAGCGGCGGACTGCCTGGGGGACCGGGGGCGTTGGTCTGTCCCATCGTGGGATTACCGGTATTCGGCGGCGGTGCGGTGTCCGCCATCGTCGCCTGGGCACCGACCGGCGAAGTTGCCGCAGCGCTGAGAGGCTGTGTTAACAGGCTGCCCGGTGTTAGGGCGGCCTGGTTGAGCGGATCTTGCATGCCGGGCAGCAGACCGGCCGGCGGTGGCGGCTCCAGATTGCGCGGTGCCGGCCACGATAACAATTGGCCGGTGCGCAGGTCTCTCCAGCGTACTGCACAGGTCATCGTCGTTTCTACCTCGCGGATTTCGTTGAGTTGATTGTAGTTCAGCGACATTTGGATGAAACTGAGGATCGAGCCATCCAACTCGGTATCGGCATCGCCGGAACAGACTTTATAGGGCGTGTCGGCTTCGATACGATGCACGATTTCTTCAGTTAATTGCATCTCCAGTCCCGGCACCGGAACCGCCGCCCAGAAGGTAGGATCTTTGAAGATCTTGACGCGGATGGTCTTGTAGCGACGATCGAAATTGGGAGCCGTGGCGTAGCCGAAGATCACGGGTTTGCCATCGTTCCAGCTAAAGAGCTGGCTAAAATCGCATGCCGGCACAGCCAACCCTGCGCCGGCCAGGGTCAGCAACATCGAACGGCGCGTCCATAATTTCGGCTTCATGTTTCTCCCCTTTTGTGCATCGCTCTGGAGGGGGGCTTACACCCCCCGGCTCGGTTGTTGTCAGTTCCCGCCGACACCAGGCGGCAACGGAGCTGGCGCTTCCGGCACTTTTCGCGGCATCGGCGCCGGTTCCGGGTTGCTCGGTGCCAATGGCGGCAGCGGGACCGGCTCCGGACCATGGACCACGCGCCGCGGCGGTGGCAGAAGCTCGCTCGGCCTGCCGTCGCTGGCTTGCGGCGGCGGTCCCAATTTGTCGCGCTGTTCCTGCGCCATCTTGGCGTAAATCTCCATCATCCGCCTGGTGGCGCGCTCTGCCGCATCTGTACCCGGATAACGACGGCGGACAATCTCGTAATAGAAGTAAGCCGAGCCGGGATGGCCGGTGCGGCGGAAAAACTCAGCCATCTGATAATCCTTCTCGGCCTGATGGGCAGTGATGCAGGCCAACAGTTTCATCAAGCTCTGTTTCTTCTCCTCGGTCACATCCGGCATGCGCAGGGCTTCATCGACCAGCTTGCGGGCGTCGGCGACGCGACGGCCATCGTACAGCTCGCCGCCGGTGCTCATCAGCTTGGCCTTGATGGCCAGCTCGATGGCATACGGCGCATAGGGACTTTCCGGGAATGTTTTGGTTAGCTGACTGAACTGTTGATCAGCCTCGACATAATCTTCATTGAACCAGGCAATGTAGCCGCACAGATAGAGCGCCTTGTCGGCGTAGGGGCCGCCCCTGCCCTCGTAGATAGATACGTCCTTGAGGCGTTCGACGGCCCGGCCTTCGCGATCAAGGAACGGCTTGCGTTTGTCGAAGCTGATGAAGCGTGGCCAAACGATCCAGCGTTTGCCCTCGCGCCGCTCCTGACTTTCGCGGACTTGCTCCCAGGTGTCTTGTAGCCAATAGGTGGCGATCTCGTAAATGTGTTGCGTGGCCAGATCTTTGTATGGATTGATCGTGTGATTGCGGAGCAGATTGGCATAGGTGTCGGCGGCCTTGGGGAGGTTGCCCTGCAAGCGCAGACACTCGGCTTCGTAATAGAGCGCCTCCTGAACGGCGAAGGCGGGATTTTTGTCGTTGTTGGCGATGTGGTGATAGAGCTTCTGAGCCTTGGCGTAGTCTTCACGGCGGAAGTATTCGCGGGCGCCGGCCAACTCAGCCTCGACGCTTTTTTCTCTGGGCTTCGGCTCGGCGCTCAAAGCACCGTTGCGCAGCACGAAGCTCTCCACCGGCGGCGGCGGCGTGGGCGGCGGTTTGATCGGATTGAGTTGATCCCAGGTGCAGCCGCAAAGGAGGCAGCAAGCGTAAAAGAGAAGCAAGTTTAGCTGCGAGCTAAAGGCGAGTGCGCAAGCCGGCCGCATTCGCTTTCGACTCGCGGCTAAACGAAGCTCTCGTTTTTGCGCGTGCTTGCTCATCAGCTTCCCAGGTAAGACAGCAAGCGAGGCCGCCGGCCCAGCAAGCAAGTCAAATACTGCCCCAGCAGTTGCCGCACTTCCGCCCGCACCTCTGCACTCCAGGGACGGCGCCAGGCGTCACCGGGCGCGGCCAGCTCTTGCAATGTCCGCCAAGTTGACGGCGCCAGTGGCCGGCTGTCGCGCTGACTGCCCCGGCAACGGCGGCACAACACACCGTTACCCAGAGCGCTGAACGCCAACTCCGCCTCGACAACCGATCCGCCACAGCCGGCACAGTGATCGAGGACAGGGCTATACCCCAGTTCGCGCAGCAATACCATCTCAAATCGCGCCACCCGGGGGCCGCACTCGGGGCCGCCCAGCGTTTGCAGCGTCTCCAACGCCTCATCGAACAGTAGCGGGTGCGGATCGTAGTCTCGCGTTCCTTCCATGAGTAGCTCGGCAACATAGTAGGCAGCGTAAAGGGCGGTAAGGTCCGTCCGCAGCCGGGGAAATCGCTGGATGACTTGTGCCTCCGTCAACAGGTCCAGACTGTCCGATGATTTGCGGAGGAAGACGATACGGCATAACGTCAGTAAGTCAAGAGCATTCTCGAAGTTGGACTTGAGCCGTCTACCCCCTTTGGCCAAAACGCGTACTTTGCCGAACTCGCGTGTCCAAAGCGTGGCGATACGGCTGCTCTCACTCCAATCGGTGGTCCGCAGCACCAGAGCGGTGGCTTTCTCGGTGAGCATGGATCTCCCAAAAAAGAAATGCCAAGACACCAAGGACGCCAAGAAAGAAAAGAGAAAAAAGAGTCAAAAATTCATATAACACACCAACGATTCTATCCATTTTTGTTTTTTGTGTTTTTCTCTGTTTTCTCTTGGCGTCCTTGGTGTCTTGGCGGTTTTTGTTTCTACTCCGTAATGTCTGGCAGGCCGAGTTGTTGCAGATAATAGCGCTCCCGTTGGCGCATGGTGGTGCGAGCGGCGTCGTCGTGATCGTCGTAGCCACACAGGTGTAGCAGACCGTGAATCACGTACAGGATCAACTCCGTCTGCACATCATGGCCGCGCGCAGCAGCTTGTTCAGCGGCCACCTCGACGCCCAGCACCAACTCGCCGGCCAGTTTCGACGCCTTCGGCTCGCTGAGAGGAAAACTTAATACGTCGGTCGGCTCATCATGGTGGAGATAACGTAGATTGAGACGATGAATAGTAGGATTGTCGACAAAGGCCAGACTGATCTCATAATCGACCACGTCTTCACCGGCCAGGACAGTACGCACCGTCTGGCGCATTCGGGCGCGATCGATGGGCACAATCTCCTGCGGCGTGGCGATGGAAATGTTCATGATCGGTTTTCGGTTTTCCGTTTTCGGATAAACAACCCCTCGCTATTTTATCGGATTTATCGGACCGAAAACCGAAAACTGCAAACCGATAACCGATTATGCCGGCACGGGCGGCTCGCTGATTTCCTGGCGTTCGACGCTGAGGACGGTGGCCTGGCCACGTTCGTCCATTTCGACGCGCGCTGCCAACACCGTCGGCGCTTCGCCGAGTACTTCGCGGGCCAAGGCGGCGTAGTCTTCGGCGCCGTGGCAGTGCGGCGCGTAAGCGAAGATCGATTGACCGAAGCTGGGGCATTCCGCCAGTTTGATGTTGCGGCGAATGCGCGTGGCGAAGATGCGTGCCTTGGCCCAGGGCGCATTGGTGCCGCGGCTCTTGTCGAGATATTCCTGCAAGTCCTGCACGACTTCCGCCGCCAGCCGGGTGCTCGATTCGTACAGCGACAGGATAATGCCGGTGACTTTGAGCGCGGGATTGATGCGCTTGGCGACCAGCGCCGTGGTTTCTAGCAGCTTGCCCATGCCGTGCAGGGCGAGGAAGTGCGGCTGCAAGGGGATAAAGACCTCGTTGGCCGCCGACAGCGCGTTGAGCGTCAGCACGCCCAGCGAAGGCGCGCAATCCATGAACACATAATCAAATGCACCTTCGTCTTGCAGCAGCAGATCACGGAGGATGACTTCCCGCCCCACGACGCCGGCCAATTCGACCTCGGCAGCGGCGAGATTGATGTCCGAGCCGGCCACCCACAGGTTGTCTTCGACTTTGCGGCGCACCTCAGCTAAGGGCCGATTGTTGACCAGTACATCGTACATGGATGGCGCTTTGCCGTCGGGTTCGATGCCGAGATGGGTGGTAGCGTGGGCCTGCGGATCCAGGTCGATGACACAGACACGCTGGCCGAACTCCGCCAACGCCGCCGCCAGATTGACTGCTGTTGTCGTCTTGCCAACACCGCCCTTTTGATTGATAATCGCGATCCGTCGCATGATTGGTCCTCTGGATAAACCATCCATGGTTTCTGTTACGAGGGGGCGATTATACGCACCAGAGACAAAGGCGCGAACCCCAAGACGCCGCAGCGCGGTATCATAAATCGTTGGCGAGCGGGGCGCGGCAATGCCCCGGTGGAAATAACCGGGACGTGGCCGCGCCCTGCTCGTCAAAACCTGCGGATAAGGATCTCCCCATGAGCGCGTTGCAATTGGACATTCACCCGGAGGTGTCCGCCGCCTTGGCGGAGGGGCAGCCGGTGGTGGCCCTGGAATCGACCCTGATCGCTCACGGTCTGCCGTGGCCGGCGAATCTGGAGGCGGCGCGGCAGGCCGAGGCCGCCGTTCGCGCCGAGGGTGCGGTGCCGGCCACCGTCGCCGTCTGGCAGGGCCGGCCGATCATCGGACTTGATGCCGGACAACTGGAGCACCTGGCGCGGCAAGCAGACCGGCGAGACGCCAGTCCCACCGTGCGCAAGGCCAGCAGCCGCGATTTGGCCGCAGCCATCGTGCAGAAAGCGTTTGCTGCCACGACCGTGGCGGCGACGATGGTGCTGGCCCAGCGTGCCGGCTTGCGTGTTTTCGCCACCGGCGGCATCGGCGGCGTTCATCCGGTCAGTGGACGCGGGTTCGACATTTCCGCTGATGTGCTCGAGCTGGCCCGCACGTCGGTCGCCGTTGTCTGCGCCGGCGCCAAGGGCATTCTCGATCTGTCTGCTACTTTAGAAATGCTGGAAACAATGAGTGTACCGGTGGTCGGCTACGGCACCGATGAATTCCCGGCGTTTCTGCTGGCGTCGAGCGGCTTGCCGGTTAGCGCGCGGGTGGATTCGCCAGCGGAAGCGGCGGCGCTGTGTCAAATGCATTGGGACCTGGGCGGGGCCGGCGTTGTGCTGGCCCAGCCGCTGCCGGTCGAGACGGCCCTGCAACCGGCTGATTTCCATCGGGCGTTGGTGCGGGCCGAAAGCCAGGCCCGCGCCGAAGGCGTGCGCGGCCCGGCCCTGACGCCGTTCCTCCTGGCTCGCCTGGCCGAATTGACCGACGGGCGAACCCTGCGGGCCAATCAAGCCTTGATCGTGGCCAACGCGCGGCTGGCGGCACGCATCGCCGCCGCTTTCCCCAAGAGACAATGACATGCGGCTATTGGCCATCGGCGACATTCACGGCTGTTTGACGGCCCTGGACACGCTGCTCGACCTCGTGGCCGTCCGACCGGACGACCGAATCGTCACCCTCGGCGATTACGTTGATCGTGGTCCCGATTCGCGCGGCGTGCTCGATCGCCTCATCGCCCTGCACGCTGGCGGCCGGCTTATCGCCCTGCGCGGCAACCATGATGTAATGATGCTCGAGGCCCGCCGCACTGGTATCGATCCGCTGTGGCTGGGCTTTGGCGGCAACGCCACCTTGCGTTCCTATGGCATCCCGGAGGGCAGCGAGCACCAGACGCTGCTGACGAAGATACCGGAACGACATTGGAAGTTTCTCGAGGAAGACTGCCGGCGCTATTACGAAACAGAGAAACATATTTTCGTTCATGCGAACCTTCGCCCCGATCTGCCGCTGGATCAGCAATCGGAGGACATGCTCTACTGGCAGAAGCTCCTCCGGCCCTGTGCCCATGTGTCCGGCAAGATCATGATCTGCGGCCACACGCGGCAGAAAAGCGGCCTGCCGCTCGATCTGGGCACGAGCATCTGCATCGATACCAATGTCTACGACGGAGGCTGGCTGACCTGTCTCGATGTGCTGTCCGGCTGCATCTGGCAGGCGAACGAACAGGGCCAGACGCGAATGGGAGACCTGGCGAGCGGGGTGGGTGAACGCCCCGCTCGCCCGGTCACTTCCGTCCTATCTGCTGAAGCCAATAACCCAACCCGAAGCTAATCACACCGACAGCGGATAGCTTCAGCGATGTCCAGAGATCGATCCCGTGCGGTTCCGGCGCCAGATTGCCGGCGATGGCCACCGGCAGCATAATCAGGCCGACAATCTGGAGCAAACGGCCGAGCTTGTACAACATTTTCTTTTCCCGACATGGTTCTCGAATCCGAGAAATCCCGCTCCACTCTTTCTCAGATCTGCGATTGGGGTTTCCGTTGCTGTCCTTCCATTCTACAAACGTTGCCGCTAAACCGACCGGAAAAACACTCTGGAGCGATGGCACACCACTTGCTAACATTGGGCGAATCCTAAAGGGCGCCGGAAAACGCTTGACATCGTTTTCCTGATAACTACAAAACGGTTATTCCATCCGCGCCTGAAGTTTATCAAGGGAGGCCGATCGAGTGAGTTCCGCCGTGTCGTTCGCCAGGATGGTGCGTGTTCTTGCCCTGGCGATCCCTTGCCTGTTGCCGTTGCTGTCCGGTTGTGATCTGGATTCTTATCCCGCCGAGTTGACGTATCCTCTGCGCTCCGACCCTATCGTCACGTCGCCACCGGGTTCGACGCGCTGGGATACCACCGCGCCGGGTCAGCTGGACATGCATATCGCCCACCTGTCCGATCCGGAGGTCGGCGGCAAAACGCTCGATCCCGCCAAGCTGCCCGCCAAGGAGCGTGGGGAACTGGAGCGAGCCCTGAACGAGATCTTTGGCACTCCTGCTACGCCGAAGGTATTTCTCAAAGACGCCGATGACGAGGTCAAAAGTCGTATTCAGGATCTCAAACTCGACGACAAGACGTTAGCACACGGCAGCATCGTATACCGCCGGCATTGCATGCATTGCCACGGCGTCACCGGCGATGGCCGGGGGCCAACGGGGCCGTGGATCAATCCCACGCCGCGCGATTATCGCCAAGGCTTGTTCAAGTTCATGTCCACCGCTGTTGAGGTGAACAATCGCAAGCCACGCCGCGAGGATTTGCGCCGCACCCTGGAGCACGGCATCGAAGGCACTTCGATGCCGTCATTCAGTTTGCTTGAAGAAGCCGAGAAGGAAGCACTGGTTAGCTACGTCATTCACCTGAGTCTGCGCGGCGAATGCGAACGCTACACGATGGAGCCGATCCTCGATGGTTCGGGCTTGGAAGGCTCCGTCCGTGAGAAGGTTGTAGAGTTGCTCGGCGATTTCCTGCATGCCTGGGCAAACTCCAATGCCAAGGGTATTGAGCCAGGCGCCTATCCCTACAAAGAGGGCGATTTGCAGGCCTCGATTCGCCGCGGTTTCCAGCTGTTCACCGATCCGCGCGGCAGCGCCAGTTGCATCAACTGCCACGTAGATTTTGGCCGGCAGGCGCCGTTCCGCTACGACAAATGGGGCACCCTGGTGCGTCCGGCTAACCTGACGGCCGGCGTCTATCGCGGCGGCCGCCGGCCCATCGACATTTACTGGCGCATCCGTGGCGGCATCGATCCCTCGCAAATGCCACGCGCGGATTTCGGGGATCAAGCGGCCCATAAAGAACAATGGCGCAACAATGCCGATCCGTATTGGGATCTGGTCAACTTCGTGCAAGCGCTGCCGTATCCGCAGATGCTGCCTGAGGATGTGCGCGACAGCATCTACGGCCGGCGGCACGAAAAGACGGAGCATGCACAAAGGTAGTGCGTTACCAGCCCGCAGCGCAAGCAAGGAAATTTCGCCAGCTCGCAGCGCAAGCAAGGGCACCTATACAGGAGTAGTTCCGTGCAGCAAAAAGGTTGGGGCATCTTCTTCGGCGTGGTCCTGCTGGCCGCGTTTCTGTCGATCGCTGTCGGTCCTTTAGTAGGCTGGTGGCTGCCGGCCAACGTGTCTTCATTTGGGCCGGACGTGGACTATCTCTACTACGTCATTCTCGGCTTCACAACGTTCTTTTTCCTGCTAACCGAGGTGCTATTGGTCTGGGCGATGTATCGCTTCGCTGGACGTCCCGGGAACAAATCGCAGTACGTCGAGGGGCATCATCGCCTGGAAATGCTGTGGACTGTTGTGCCAGGTGGCATTCTGTTGTATATCGCCATCGCTCAGATTAGCGCCTGGGAGAGAATCAAATATCAGGCCAAGATGCCGGACCCGGACCTGGTAATGCAAGTAACCGCACGGCAATGGGATTGGACCATGCGCTACGCCGATACGCCTCTGCCAGAGAATCATCGCCGCTGGGCTGAGATCCCGAATTTTGATGACATCTATCTCCCCGATGAGCTGCACTGCTGGAAGGGGGCCAACGTTCGCATTTATCTGAAAACAAACGATGTGTTGCATAGCTTGTTCCTGCCGCAGCTGCGTTTGAAGCAGGACGCTTTGCCGGGCAAGACCATTCCTGTGTGGTTCAATGCCACCGATGCCAACACGCGCTTCAATGCAAGTACTGGCAATTGTGAATGGACAGACAAGAACAAAGAATGGGAGATCGCCTGCGCTGAATTGTGCGGCGGTGGGCATTATCGTATGCGTGGTTTGCTGTACGTCCACGAAACCAAGGATGATTACCTGAATTGGCTCAAGCACGCCCAGAAAGCGGCGCGCAGCCGTCAACCGGAAAAGAAAGCGACCCCCGTGGCCGCCAAGGATTAACCTACCTACGAGCCGGAAGCGTAAACAATGACTCTTCCGTCGCTTACGCTTCCGGCTCGTAGGAGAAACAATGCGAGGATTCCAATATGAGCGTCAGCCATTCGCACTCTGCCGAAGCCCATGCTCACCATGAGTTGAGTTTTCTCCGCAAATATATTTTCTCCGAAGATCACAAGATCATCGGTATCCAATTTTTGTTCTCCGGCCTGATCTTCTTCTTAATTGGCGGCACCCTGGCGCTGCTGGTGCGCTTGCAGGTCGGTTTCCCCAAGGGAATCAATCTCCCCTGGTTCCCCATCAGTTGGGGCGGGCGCATGTCGCCAGATTTCTATGCCATGGTCTTCAGCATGCACGCGACGATCATGATTTTCTTCGTCATCATCCCTCTGTTGACGGGAGCCTTCGGCAATTTCACCATCCCGTTGATGATTGGGGCGCGCGATATGGCGTTTCCGAAGCTGAACATGATGTCCTATTGGTTCATGTGGCCGGCCTTTGCTGTGATCCTGAGCAGCTTCTTTGTCGAGGGCGGGGCCGGCGCTTCCGGTTGGACTTCCTATCCGCTTCTGGCTAGCGCCACCATGCCGGCCGGCGAAGGCTTCCACTCGCCGGCCTCGCCGCATTCCGGTATTGGGCAAATCTGCTGGCTGGTTGCCCTGCTCTTTGTCGGCGTCTCGTCGATGATGGGTTCGATCAACTATATGACCACCATTATCAACCTGCGGGCACCCGGTATGACGATGTTCCGCATGCCCATGACCGTGTGGGCCATGTTTATTACCGCCATCCTGCAATCGATGGCCCTGCCTGTCTTGACGGTCGCCCTGATCCTGCAATTGCTCGATAAAACCATCAACACCACATTCTTTCTGCCGCCCGGCGGCATGGCGTTCGGCAACTGGCACACCGGACCGGGCGGCGGGCAAACACTGCTGTGGCAGCACCTGTTCTGGTTCTATTCGCATCCGGCCGTGTACATCATGATTTTGCCGGCGATGGGCATGGTGTCCGATATCATCAGCACGTTTGCACGCAAACATCTGTTCGGCTATAAACCGATGGTGTTGGCCATCGCTGGCATCGCCGGTTTGGGCTTCATTGTGTGGGGCCATCATATGTTCCAGAGCGGCATGGACCCGCGTCTGGGCACCGGCTTTATGATCGCTACCATCATGATCGCCCTGCCCTCGGCCGTCAAAACCTTCAACTGGTTGGGCACCATCTGGGGAGCCAATATCCAATACACTACGGCCATGCTCAACGCCTTGGCCTTCGTGGCCATGTTCGTTATCGGCGGTCTGTCCGGTATCTTCATGGCCGCCACCCCGGTGGATGTATATTTCCACGATACGTATTTCATCGTCGCCCACATTCACTATGTCTTGTTCATGTCGAGTATTTTCGGCATCTTCGGCGGCATCTATTATTGGTTCCCGAAGATGTTTGGCCGGCTCATGAACGAGAAATGGGGCAAAGTCCATTTCGTCCTGACGTTTTTGTTCTCCAACTGCACATTCTTTCCGATGCACATTATTGGCATCGCCGGCCATCCGCGCCGCTATTACGATTCGACTTTGTATCGCTTCCTCGACAACGTACAACCGCTCAACCAGTTCATGACTATCAGTGCTTTCTTGCTGGCCTTGGCGCAGATTATTTTCCTGGTGAATTTCTTCTGGAGCCTGTTCCGCGGCGCCAAGGCAGGGGCGAACCCGTGGCATTCCAACACACTGGAATGGACAGCGCCATCGCCGCCGCCGCACGGCAACTTCGTGCAGACGCCGATTGTTCGCCGGGGACCGTATGAATACGGCAACCCGGACATGGAGGAAGATTACCTGCCCCAGGCGGAACCGCAGCCCAGCGGCATCCCGGCGCCGGCGCATTAAATAACAACTAACCCGGCGAGC
This sequence comes from Planctomycetota bacterium, assembly GCA_021325115.1. Classification (GTDB taxonomy): domain Bacteria; phylum Planctomycetota; class Planctomycetia; order Gemmatales; family Gemmataceae; genus JAJPHU01. The sequence continues at coordinate 47,189 of JAJPHU010000220.1, forward strand.
GGGGTCGCGTTAGCGCCCCGAGTGCTTGCCAATCTCGGGGCGCTAACGCGACCCCGCTCGCCGATTTGTGAGACGCTATGCCATCCACCTTCGCCGAAACTCGGCTGGCACCTCGTTGGCTGCACGCCTGGTCCATTCTCACCGCCGGCGCTACCGTGGCCTTGTTGACCCTTGGCGCGATAGTCACCACCTTTCAGGTCGGCATGGCTGACCCGATTTGGCCTACGGTCCCCTGGCATTTGGCCCTCATCGACTGGTCCGAGCCGAGACCCGGGTTCATCATTGAGCATTCGCATCGGCTGGCGGGTTATGTCGTTGGCTGCTGTGTCATCGTGCTGGCGGTGGGACTCTGGATTTCGGCGCGGCGGAGTTGGCTGAAGTGGCTGGGTGCTGCTGCTCTGGCCGGCGTGATCGTTCAGGGATTGCTCGGCGGTCTTCGCGTGGTGCAGCATGCCCGCTTCGGTACGGGCTTCGCCATCATTCACGGCTGCTTCGCGCAGATTGTGTTCAGCCTACTCGTTAGCTTGGCCGTCCTCACTTCGGCTCGGTTCGCCACCGTATCGCTTCCGACTGCGGCATCGCCGCGCTTGCGTCGCTGGTCGCTGCTGCTGACCGCATTGGTTTGTGTGCAATTGATTTGGGGGGCTCTCTTGCGGCATACCAACGGAGCGTTGGCCCAGCGACTGCATTTGCTGACAGCATTTGCGGTCGTGGCCGCAGCTGTCTGGTTTGTCCACCTGGCCCTGGCCAGTCCAGTGGCGCGGCGCGTCCTGGGGCGGACCTTGATCTTGCTCGGCATTCTCCTGGTCTTGCAGATCTCGCTGGGCATTGAGAGTTGGCTGGATAAATTTGCGGGTGTCTTGCTGCCGGAGTTGCACAAACCGACTATCGGCCAAGCCTCGCATCGCGTCGCTCACGTGTTGGTCGGCTCGTTCATTCTGGCAACCACTGTGGTGCAGACGGTGTTGTTACATTGTTCGGTTAGCGGCGATGTGCAGCGGAGCGCGGCGGTCCGTTCTCCGCTGGGCATCACCGCTAACCGCGATATCGTACCTCAATTGGAAGGGACAACATGAAGGCAGTCGTCAGCGTTTGTGCCGAAGCTCCGGCCTTGAGTCATTCGCGCCTGGCGGATTATGTCGCGCTGACTAAGCCGCGTGTGGCGGTACTGGTGCTGTTTACGGTTGCTGCGGGCGTTGTCTTGGCCGGCGGACGCGACTTCTCGCTTTTGGTGCTGCTGCACACGGTCTTGGGTACGGCCCTGGTGGCCGCCGGCGCCAGCGCCCTTAACCAATGGTACGAACGCGACAGCGATGCCCTTATGCGCCGCACCGAGAAACGGCCGCTGCCGTCAGGACGGTTACAAGCGCTGGAGGTGCTCACATTTGGTCTGATCCTGGGTGCCGGCGGCATCCTGTATCTCGCCCTGACGCTCAGCCATGTGTTATCGGCCCTGATTGCGGCGATAACGTTTGTTCTCTATGTCGCTGTCTACACGCCGCTGAAACGGCGTACACCCTTGAACACGCTGATTGGTGCGGTGCCCGGTGCGTTGCCGCCGTTAATTGGCTGGTGTGCGGTGCGCGGCGAATGGACGCACGAGGCCGGCGTGCTGTTTCTGATTCTGTTTCTTTGGCAGATACCGCACTTTTTGGCCATTGCCTGGATGTATCAGGCCGAATATGCGCGTGCGGGCCTGCTCATGTTGCCAGGAGTCGATCAAGACGGCCGGCGCACCAGCCAGAACATGGTTCTCTACTGTCTGGTCCTGTTGGCCGTCAGCCTGCAACCCGTTTGGTATGGCGAGGCCGGTCTGCTTTATCTCGGCGGCGCGGCGCTACTCGGCCTGGCGTTTTTGGCCACGGCCCTCGGCTTTTGGCGCTGGCGCACCTACTGCCAGGCGCGGCGCGTGATGCGGGCCTCGCTTGTGTATCTGCCCGGTTTGCTCGCTCTGTTGCTGTTGGATCGTACACTTGGATTGTGAGGAGATCATGACACAGGTTGTCTACGAGAGACCGCAGGAACATATGGGCATGCCGCTGCCCACGCCCAAGGTGGCCATGTGGCTGTTCCTCGTCACGGAAATCATGTTTTTCACCGCCTTGATCGGCACCTACATCGTCCTGCGCCACGGCACACCGGCGCAGTCGCCTTTCAAGTGGCCGGCGCCTCATCAGGTACACTTGATCGAGTGGATCGGCGCCCTCAACACGTTCGTGCTGATTTGCAGTAGTTTCACTGTGGTGCTGGCTCATCATGCCGCTGTCAAGGCCGATATGAAAAAAGCCACCTCCTATGTCGCCATAACGCTGGCCCTGGGCGGTGTCTTCCTCGGCATCAAAGCGTATGAATATAATTCTAAATTTCAACACGATATCTTGCCCGGCCACATCGGCGAGAGCTTGCCTTATCCTGCCAAAGGCGGCGGCGACAACGATTTGAAAGCGATCGAGCGTGAGAAGCACGAACACGCCACCGGAATGCAGTATTTCCATCGCGTCCAGCTGCAACTGGAAGCGATCAAAAAAAGCTCGATCGACGCAGAGATACAGAAAGAATGCAATGCCCTGCTCGACGCCATGACTGCGACGACGGCGGCCGAGGGACAAGCTGTTGCCTTCCATCGTCCACCCAGTCCGGCCGAGGTCGGCGAACGAGTCAACGAAATCCTGGAGAAAGCTGAGAAGAAGGGGGTCACTCTACACCTGACGCCGGCCATCCCGTTCGGCAACTTGTGGGCGTCCTGCTATTTCGCCATGACCGGCTTCCATGCTCTGCACGTGCTCGGCGGCGTCGTGGTCTTCGCCATTATCCTGTTGATGGCTGTCATCGGCCGGCTCGGCCCGCAGCACTCCACCATGTTGGAGTTGGTTGGCCTTTATTGGCACTTTGTCGATATTGTGTGGATCTTTTTGTTCCCGTTGTTGTATCTGGTATGAAACGATAGCTCCTGAGCGGGGGGGCACACGCCCCCCGCTCAGGAGATTGGGAGAATTGTCATGACTGAAACCGGGCACCCCACCACGCATGACGCCGCCCATGATCTTCGCGTCAAGGCTTACTTCACGGTGTTCATCGCTCTGTCGATTTTCACCCTCGTCTCGTTCATCGCCAACGAGGCAGTGCGCCAGGGCTGGATCGACTTGTATACCAGTGTCACCATCATCATTGCTGTGGCCGTCATCAAGGCCATTCTGGTCGGTCTGATTTTCATGCACCTGAATTTCGACTGGGGCAAGGTGTATTTCATCATCGTGCCCATTTTCATCCTCGGCGTTATGATGATGATGGTGCTGATGCCGGACACCGTCATCGCCTGGCAGCCGAGTCAAAACCCGCTGGAGCCGCCCGTCTCCACGACCGGCACCCGGTGACTGCGGTGATAAGGTGACAAGATGAATATGGCTTGGCATTTTCTTATATCGGTCGTTTGCGCTACGTTTGCTTCCTGCCCGCTCTTTTTTTGTCATCTTGTCACCTTGTCCTCTTGTCCTCTTGTCCTCTTCGGAGCTGCTGCTCCGCTCGATGAGGATCTTGGCACTGTCGGCGATTTCACACTGACCGAACGCAGCGGTCGAAGCATTGGCAAGTCCGACCTGCTCGGCAAAATTTGGATTGCTTCGTTCGAGTTTGTGCGCTGCACGCAGGGTTGCCCGCAGATTAGCGCCACGATGGAACGGCTGCAAGAAGATCTGAAACGTTATCCCGATGTCCGTCTTGTCACCTTCACCGTCGATCCGGAACACGATCATCCCGAAGAATTGCGTGAATATGCCAAGCATTATCATGCTGACCCGGAGCGCTGGCTATTTTTGACCGGCGATGAGAAAACCATCTACCAACTGCTGGCAACATCGTTCCATCTGCCTGCGCAAAAAAACACCAGCGGCGATCCCGGCAACGCCGTGATGCACAGTCCCAAGCTCGTCCTCGTGGATCGTCAGGGCCGTATTCGCGGCTACTTCGACGGCCGGCCCGATCCGAATTCGCCCGATCCGGAGCGCGATTATCAGCTGAATCTGCGGAAACTGAAAGCACAAGTCGCCGCGCTGGAGCAGGACGCCTGGTATCTGCCCGGGGATTTTCCGCGCTTCCACGCCACGCTCAATGCCATCACGGCGATGCTGCTTCTGCTGGGCTATTCAGCTATTCGCCGCCGTCTGATCCGCTGGCACGTCGTCTGCATGTTGACGGCGCTGGGTTTATCAGTCCTTTTCTTGATCTCGTATGGATATTATCACGCCGTCATCAAGCAGGGCCTGACTACGTCGTTCGCGGAGCAAACAAGCCATGCGAACCCGCCGGCCTGGGTGGGCATGGTCTATCAGGGAGTGCTGTGGACACACACGCCGTTGGCCGTTGTCATCGCCCCCCTGGCTGTGCTAACGGCATTCCTGGGACTCACCGGCCGGTTGCAGCGGCACGTGCGGCTAGCTCGCTGGACGCTGCCGATCTGGCTATATGTGGCGATTAGCGGCGTCGCTGTCTACTGGATGCTCTATCGGCTCTATCCTTTGCCGTGAAGCCCGGCTACAATGCCGTAGGGTGGGAGAGGAGAAACGAAATGCGTGTGTTGGCCTGGTTGGTGTTGTTCTGGATTATTACACTGCTGATCTTGCCGCGCGCACTATATGCTTGCCCTTCCTGACAGGAGGCGATAGCTGCCTCCGGTTCGGAGGAAGACGACGATCCGCTCCGCGAAGCTCGTGGCTACAATCGAAGCATCTACCTCATGGTGGGGATGCCTTATCTTTTGCTCGGTGCGGTCGGCTTTTGGATTTATCGTGGTCTCAAACGAGCGGAGTCGCGTGAGCGCTCCGAGGGCCAAATGCAGGCCGCGCCGCCTCCGACTGGCGAAGGAGACCGCTCATGTTCGACCCCTTTGACCGAAGACGTTTCGTAACGCGCTCGCTGCAAGCGGGCGTCATCGCCGCTTTAGGCGATTTCAGTTTCCTGCGTGGCCTGCCTGCCCCGGCCGCCGACAACGACAAAGCGACTCGCCATCTTGTCCCGCTCCGTCCCGAAATCGAGCCGTTGGTCCGCCTGATCGAAGACACGCCGCGCAGCCAACTGATGGAGCGCATCGTCGCCGAGGTCCGCAAGGGGACCAGTTACGAGGAGCTGCTCAGCGCTGTGTTCCTGGCCGGTGTGCGCGGCATCCAACCGCGGCCGGTCGGCTTCAAATTTCACGCTGTGCTGGTCATCAATTCGGCGCACCTGGCCAGCCTGCGCGCTCCGGATAAAGAGCGCTGGCTGCCGTTATTCTGGGCCATCGATAATTTCAAGAACTCGCAAAAGGCCAACTCCGAGCAAGGCAACTGGCGCATGGAGCCGGCCGAGGAGAGCAAGCTGCCGCCGCCGCATCGGGCCAAGCAGCGCTTCATCGAAGCAATGGACGATTGGGATGAGGAAGGCGCCGATCGCGCCATCACCATGCTGGCGCGCACCGCCAGTGCCGAACAGGTGTACGAGCTGTTCTGGCGCTATGGCTGCCGCGATTTTCGCGACATCGGCCACAAGGCCATCTACGCCGCCAATTCCTGGCGCACCTTACAGGCGATTGGCTGGCGGCACGCCGAACCGGTAGTACGCTCGCTGGCTTATGCCATGCTCGATCGCGGCGGCAACGACAATCCCGCCGAGCACGATTACGACGCCGACCGTCCCTTCCGCGAGAATCAGAAACGCCTCGCCGACATCGGCCCGCTGTGGAAACAACGGCGACGTCTGGCGCCGGAAGCGGCACTCGACCTGTTAGAGACGCTGCGCAGTGCCAGTCCTTCGGATGGCAGCGCCAAAGTCGTGGAGCTGCTCCAGAAGGGTATCCATCCCACGTCCATCTGGGATGGCTTGTTCCTCATGGCTGGCGAGCTAATCATGCGCCAGCCGGGCATCATCGGCATCCATTGCGTCACTTCGACGAATGCCTTGCACTTTGCGTATCAGACCAGCGCCTGCGACGAGACACGGCGGCTGTTGATGCTGCAAACGGCGGCGTTTTTGCCAATGTTCCGCCAGGCCATGATGGGCCGCGGCAAGCTCGCCGATGTGCGGATTGATCGAGTAGAAAAAGCGGAATTAACCGGCGATCCCCGGCAAGCTCTTGAGGAGATTTTCGCCACGGTCAGCAAAGACCGCATGTTGGCAGCTCGCAAGACGTTGGCCCTGATGGACGGCAACAGCGAGCGCTTCCCGCCGTTGGTGACAGCGGCCGAGCGGCTGATTTTCAGCAAGGGCCACGACTCGCATGATTACAAGTTCAGCTCCGCTGCCCTGGAGGATTACTACCACGTGAGTGCGCCCTGGCGCGCCCGCTACGCGGCCTCGAGCATGTTCAATCTGAAAGGCACCGGCGATCGTGATAACAACCTGATCGAACGCACCCGTGCGGCGTTGGCGAAGACCTAAATGCTTTTGCAGCCGCCTGACAAACGGCTGGCGTAAGCCGGCTGGTACGAGAGCCGCACCAGCCGACTTATGCTGGCGGTTCGCCAGACGGCTGCTACATCCGCCGGCCAAGCACTCGGATCAGCGCAATTTCTGTTGTTTCAATACGTCATGCAGCCATTTGCGATCTTCGTCACTTAGCGGCGTGCTGGGATCTTTGCGGTAATCGATCTTGGCTGCGAAGCCGCCTTGGTCGTAGCAGCGTGTGAAGGCTGTGTGCAAATCGAGCACGGTATCGCGATCGTCGGAGGCCAAAGGCAAGCGGAAACGGGGCAGGCGCTTCTGCAAGGTAGTCGTGTAGATTTCGTAGCGATCCGGCTGCGTCGCCCGCGTCACGGTAACGGCATAATCCCAATCGGGCAAGCCGTCACGCGAGTACTCCAAGGTCGGCTGGCCTTGCAGGACCAGATCGATCTCGACGAGGTTAGCTTTGACATGCTTGCCTTCGTCGCGCTTGGCGAGATAGGCGGCCCGGCCAGCCGGCTTCAGTTTGTTGGCCGGGCTGACCACATCCACCAGCGTGACGAGCCGACCATCGGAACGTTGGCGGATCTCGATGTAATCCTCGTGATGCTCTTCGCGTATGACTGATGTGAACAAGGCCTGTTCCGTGACGTAGTGACGTTGGTTGACACGCGCACGGTAGCGATCGATTAAGCTGGGCTGCAAAATTTGATGCAAGCTCTGAATGAGCTGATGATGGAAGACTGGCCACAGCGCGTCGTCTTCAAGGTACGGGTCCATACCGGGAAAGGGGCTTGGCATAGCTTGTCTTCTCCCTGATTCCTGGAGGAGCAACGTGGATCGACAACGAAACAATTCCGAGAAATGATTATACCGACGGTGATGGTCAAGTGCCAGGATAGCACCTGAATCAGTTGCTCCAACAGCGCGGGAAGCGTATAGTTAACGTGGTATAGTTAATTTACCATGTCGGCCCGCGTGGCGCAACAAGAATTCTCGGGATGATCGATTGCGATAAAACGAGGCAGTTATGGCCCTGGCGTTGAATATCGGCAAATGTACGTTACTGGGCAACTACCGAGAGAACAACGAAGATGCCATCGATGTCAAGACGTTCCCGGACATGACCATTTGTCTGGTGGCCGACGGCATGGGCGGACAAGCGGCCGGCGAGGTGGCCAGCAAACGGGCTATCGAAATCGTGCCGCGCGAACTGAAAAAATATCTCTCCACCGCCGTCAGCAACGAGGACAGCAAAACCATCATCCGTCGCTCCATCGTCCAGGCCAACGAAGAGATCATGACTATGGCCAGCCTCGACCGCGAGCTGAAAAACATGGGCACCACCATCGTGGCGGCTGTGTGGCGCAAGGGCAGTTCGATCATCTATATCACCGGCATGGGCGACAGCCGGGCCTACCTTATTCGCAACAAGAAAATCGATCAGCTGACCACCGATCACTCCATCGCCCAGGCGTTGGTCGAGGCCAAGACCATTTCTCCCGCCGAAGCCAAGACGCATCGTTATCGCAACGTCCTGTGGAAATATCTCGGCTCGGCAGAGGTTGGCGAGGGACCGGAAGTCAAAATCGTGCCGATTCAGGCCGGCGATCGCTTCTTGCTTTGTACCGATGGGCTTAGCGGCGTCGTCGCCGATGAGCAGCTGCTTGATTTCATCCTTCAACATGAAAATGTCCAGGAGTGCGCGGACGGCCTGGGACAGCTCGCCCTCGATGCCGGCTCGAAAGACAACGTCTCATGCATGGTCATCGAAGTCGTGGAGGCGAAGTAACAATTCTTCGGGACGTGGGGCGTACACCTCCTGCTCCGTTTTTTCCTGAAAAAATTCTTGCAATCCGCCAAGAAGAGCGATACTTTCACGGTAGATGAGGGTTTCATTAAATGCCGCACTACCCTGCGGCCCCGCCTGCCCTGCCTGCTTAAGAGCTACCGGCCAAAACCTCCTCTCCCCTCGTGAGGGAGGGCTGAGGTAGGAGGTGTCAAGGCAATGGAGCCAAGAAGTTGTGTCCCCCCCACCTGACCCTCCCCCACAAGGAGGGAGGGAAAAGACCCCCAACCCTCCCCCACAAGGGGGGAGGGAAAAGACCGCTAGCCCTAAGCCTTCCTGAGATGCTCTCCTCCTCTCCAAGGAGGAAGCCCGCCTTGCGGAGGACCGTGGAAATGCTCGCTGTCATGGCTCGCTGTTTCGCCTCTCGTGATCCGTGGTTTATGCTTCTGGCTTGTTTCGCTCTTTTCACACAGATGGTTTGCGCCGTCTCTGGCGCTCATGCCGATGTTAAGCTGCCTGCCGGTGAAACGGTACAGAAGGTCGATTTCGAGCGTCATATCGTGGGCGTGTTTGGCCGTATGGGTTGCAATTCCGGCTCCTGCCACGGCTCGTTCCAGGGCAAAGGCGGTTTCCGCCTTTCGCTGTTCGGCTACGATCCGGCCAAGGATTACCTGGCCTTGACTCGTGAAGCCGAGGGGCGCCGGCTCAATCGCACCGATCCGGATAACAGCCTGCTCTTGCTCAAAGCCACTGGTCGAGTGCCGCATGAAGGGCAGACACGCTTCGGCCGCGATTCCTGGGCCTATCACTTGCTGCGCAACTGGATCGCTGACGGCGCACACTGGCAGCCGGGCAGCGGTACTATCGTCAAAATCGCCATAACTCCTCCTGAATATGCTTTCGCCAAACCCGGACAAACCGGACAGCTCCACGTGAAAGCGGTCTTCGCCGACGGTACGACAGAAACCATCACGTCGCTGTGCGATTTTCGCACCAATGATGAAACCGTCGTCGAAGTGACGCCGCTGGGGAAACTGCGGGCGGTGCGGCCTGGCGATACCGCCATCATCGTTTCCTATCGCGGCCATGTCGTGCCGGTGCGCGTTCTGGTGCCGTTGGAGGCGAAACCGAATTTCCGCTATCCGGAGGGGCCGCAAGTCCATTTCATCGACCGCGAAGTCTTTGCCAAACTGCGGCGGCTGGGCATCGTACCCTCGGACCTGTCCAGCGATACGGAATTTCTCCGCCGCGTCACCATCGACACCATCGGCACACTGCCGTCGCCGCAGGAAGTCCGCGCATTCCTCGCCGATACGAGTTCGGATAAACGTACGCGCAAAATCGACGAATTGCTGGCGCATCCGATGCACGCCGCTTTGTGGGCGACGAAGTTCTGCGACATCACTGGCAACAACACCGACGCCCTGGAGGGGCAAGGACAGCGCAAGGCGCTTCTGAGTCAGATGTGGCACGACTGGTTCCGCAAACGGTTGGCCGCGAACGTGCCCTATGACGAGATTGTCCGCGGCGTCTTGTGCGCCACCAGCCGCGAAGGGCTCAGTCCAGAAGAGTACGTCCAGCAGGTCAAGCAGATCGAAACCGTCAACTGTGGTTTCAATGAAACTTATGCCCATCGCTCTACTCTCGATCTCTTCTGGCGTCGGCAGCAGCAAGTACCGATCGAGCAGTGGGGCGAGAAAACAGCAGCGGCGTTTCTCGGCGTTCGTCTCGAATGCGCCCAGTGCCATAAACATCCGTTCGACCGCTGGACGCAAACCGATTATCGCGCTTATGCCAATGTATTCAGCCGCGTGTCCTTCGGTATCTCGCCGGAGTCGCAGAAACTCTTCCGTGCGGAAAACGAGGAGCGCCGCAAGAAGAAGGGCGACAAGAAAACGGTGCCCCTAAACCCGCTGCGCGAAGTGTTTTTGACGAAAGCCAGCCGGATACTGCCCGACCCTGATACGAACAAACCGCTGCCGGCCCGCGCCCTGGGCGGCCCTATCATCCCCTTGGACGACGGTAAGGATCCCCGCCAGACCCTGTTCGAGTGGATGCGTGCTCCGGACAATCCGTTCTTTGCGCGCAGCTTCGTCAATCGCGTCTGGGGCCATTATTTTGGCACTGGCATCGTGCATCCGGTGGATGATTTCTCGCTGGCTAATCCACCTTCCAACGACCGATTGCTCGAGGCCTTGGCTAAAGACTTCATCGCCAACAAGTACAACATCCGCGACCTGGAGCGCAAAATCCTCCTGTCACGCACCTACCAGTTGACCGCCGTCCCCAACGAGACCAATCGCCTGGACCGCACCAATTATTCCCACAGCTACATTCGCCCGCTGATGGCGGAAGTGATGGTCGATGTTCTCAACGCTGCCCTGGGGGCGACGGAGAAATTCGGGCCGGAGATGCCGGACGGCAGCCGGGCCATCGAGGTCGGCGCCAGCCGGGTGCAGAATGGCTCGGTCAATTACGCTTTTCGCATTTTCGGCCGGCCACCACGGACAACGACCTGCGATTGCCAACGGGCCATGGAGCCGGCTTTGCCGCAGAAGCTGTATCTCATGGCCGATCCGTCGATCTTGCAAAAAATGCAAGCCCCGCAGGGCCGCATCGCCCGTTTGCTAGCTACGGAACGGGATGATAACAAAGTGCTCGATGAACTGTTCCTGGCCAGTGTGAGCCGGCTGCCCACGGCCAAGGAGCGCGCCTGGTTCGCCAGCTATCGCGCGCAGGCCAGGGACCGCCGTACCGCCTTTGTGGATACCTTGTGGGCGCTAATTAATACTCATGAATTCGTGTTCAACCACTGAAACACTCGTCTGCCGCACCCGCAAGGGCGGCCCTTGTGAGGGCAGCAGACGGAGAAGACTACGGGAGCATGACCATGCCACGATCCTATGTCTCGGATTGCGAAGGGTTCCATCGCCGCGACTTCCTCAAGATTGGCGCCGGCGGCCTGTTTGGGCTGACGCTGCCGCAGCTTTTGCGCCTGGAGGCGCAAGCAACTCCCGAAGACAAGCGCAAACGGCGGGCTAATGCCGTCATCATGCTCTGGCTGGGCGGCGGACCTTCCCATCAAGATATGTGGGACCTCAAACCCGATGCCCCCGAAGGCATCCGCAGCCTCTTCAAGCCGATCCCCACCAAAGTCAGCGGCGTGCAAATCAGCGAACATCTGCCGAAGACGGCGCAAGTGGCCGATAAAATTTCGATCATCCGCTCGCTCTATCACACCATCCCCTCGCATGGTCCTGCCAGCGTGTTTATGACTACCGGCAACAAACCGACGCCGGCGCTGGATTATCCCTCGATGGGATCGCTGACCGCCAAGCTGGTGAAGACAGAGAAGGGCATTCCTCCCTACGTCAGCTTCGGCGACTTGCGCGGCGACCGGGGCGGCGTCGCTGGCTACCTCGGCACCGCCTACAACCCGTTCATCGTCGAAGGCGGCGGCAAAGGCGGGTTCCGTGTCCGCGGCATTCAATTGCCGGGCGGCTTCACTCTTGCGGAATTGGAAAAACGTGACAGGCTCTTCCGGGGTTTCGATGAGACCTTCCGATCGCTTGATAAATCGGCCGATCTTGTCGAAGGGCTGGATACTTTCCACCAGCAAGCCCTGGAGATCTTGCGTTCGGACAAGACCAAGAAAGCCTTCGACCTGGAGCGGGAGCCTGCCGCACTGCGCGAGCGCTACGGATCTACTCCGTTCGGCCAAGGTGTTCTGGCTGCGCGACGGCTGGTCGAGTCCGGCGTCCGCTTCGTCACCATCAGCCTCGGCGGCTGGGATACGCATGCCCAGAATTTCGATCGGCTGTCCAAGCGTCTGTTGCCGTCGCTCGATCAAACGCTATCAGCCCTGGTCGAAGATCTACACGCGCGCGGCCTGCTGGATTCGACGCTTGTTTACTGCGCGGGCGAGTTCGGGCGAACGCCGAAGATCAACAAGACGGCCGGCCGTGATCACTGGGCGCGGTCGATGGCGGTGGTCTTGGCCGGCGGCGGCATCCAGCGCGGCTACGTCCACGGCAGCACCGACGCCCAAGGCATGGCTCCGGCGACCGAGCCGTGTACCCCCGACGATGTGTGCGCCACCATCTTCCACTGCCTCGGCATCGATCCCCACACGGAGCTGACGACTTCGACGGGCCGACCTATCCAACTCTTCCGCGAGGGCCGCGTTATCGAGAAATTGCTGGCGTGATCGTTGCCCATCCTTTCTCCACCCGTTCGCCGTGCTCAGCAAAGGCCGTTCTTGCTGGCACGGCGAGCGGGTAAACCTGCGGCGGAATGAAGATCATCACGGTTGGGGGGGCAGCAGCGGCCGTTGGATTGGGCCTCGCCAAACAACCTCGTCTATAGTTGCAAGTTCGGCCGCTGTTTTTCCTGCTCCTCGTGCATTGGCTCGGAAGACGTAATCACATGTCAAGAGGTGGCTGCGGACGCAGCTTTACCTTCTTTGCCGGCTCCGCTACGCTAAAGGGCATGGCAGAACAATACATCTACACCATTGAAAACCTCACCAAAGCCTATGGCAAACGCGAGGTGCTCAAGAACATCTGGCTGGCGTTCTATCCGGGCGCCAAAATTGGCGTCATCGGTAGCAACGGCGCCGGCAAGAGCAGCCTGCTGCGCATCATGGCCCAGGAAGACAAAGACTTTCTCGGCACCGCCCGGCTGACCCCCGGTTTCAGCGTTGGCTACGTGCCGCAGGAGCCGCGCCTCGATGAGTCCACCGATGTGCGCGGCAATCTCGAACAGGCCGTCGCCCCCATCCGCGCTCTGTTGCAGCGCAGCGAAGAACTCGGCATGAAGTTCGGCGAAGCTCTGTCCGACGACGAAATGGAGAAAGTGCAGGCCGAGTTCGATCGCGTGCAGGACGCCATCAACGCTGTCAATGGCTGGGATCTGGACCGCCAGTTGGAAATTGCGATGGACGCCATGCGGCTTCCGCCCGGCGAGGCCATGCCGCATACCCTCTCCGGCGGCGAACGGCGGCGTGTGGCTCTGTGCAAAGTTCTACTTCAGAGACCCGATTTGTTGCTTTTGGATGAGCCGACCAATCATCTCGATGCCGAGTCGGTAGCCTGGCTGGAGCGGCATTTGCACGAGTATCCCGGTACTGTCGTGGCCGTGACGCACGATCGCTATTTCCTCGATAACGTGGCCGGATGGATTCTGGAGCTGGATCGCGGCCACGGCATTCCCTGGAAGGGCAATTATTCTTCCTGGCTCGAACAGAAACAGGCCCGGCTGGCCAAAGAGGAGAAGCAAGAGTCGGCCCGGCGCAAGGCGCTGGCCCGTGAGCTGGAATGGGCACGGATGGCCCCACGCGCCCGCGTGGCCAAGAGCAAGGCCCGCCTGAATGCCTACGAAAAATTGGCCGCCCAGGAATACGAAGAACGAGAGGACGAGCTGGTCTTGCAGATTCCGCCGGGACCGCATCTGGGTGATATCGTGGTGCGGGCCGAACATGTCCGCAAGGGTTACGGCGAGAACCTCCTCATGGAAGACCTGAATTTCGACCTGCCGCGCGGTGGCATCGTCGGCGTCATCGGCCCCAACGGTGCCGGCAAGACCACGCTGTTCCGCATGATTGTCGGCCAGGAGAAGCCGGACGCCGGTACGCTGCGCATTGGCGATACCGTGGTGTTGGCCTATGTCGATCAAAACCGCGATACGCTCGACAACAACAAGACCGTCTTCGAAGAGATTACCGGCGGTGTCGATCATCTGATGCTGGGCAAGCGCCGTGTTGCTTCGCGCGGCTACGTGGCCCGTTTCAATTTCAAGGGACCGGACCAACAGCGCAAGGTCGGCGAGCTATCCGGCGGCGAACGCAACCGTGTCCACCTGGCCAAACTGCTACGGCGCGGCGGCAATCTGCTGCTGCTCGACGAGCCGACCAATGATCTCGATGTGGACACCCTGCGGGCGTTAGAAGAGGCGTTATTGAACTTCGGCGGCTGTGCCGTGGTCATCAGCCATGATCGCTGGTTTTTGGACCGTATTGCTACCCACATCCTCGCATTTGAGGGCGACAGCAAAACCGTGTGGTGCGAAGGGAATTATCAGACGTACGAAGCGCAGCGGCGGCAGCGTTTGGGGCA
>JAJPHU010000149.1 GCA_021325115.1 Planctomycetota bacterium
AACAACGGGGGCCCCCCATTCCTCCGCAGCAGCAAGAGGCGCAACCGACGCCCCCTCCGAGACAGCGGCGACTTCCGGCGGCGATTCCGCAGGGGCCGGCCAAGCGATGGGAAGAAACACCAGCGGCGGCGTCACCAGCTTCAGTAAGACTAACAGCCACAACCCATGCACCAGCGCCGGTCGGCGATACACCGTGCTGACAGCGATGGTCACCAGGGCCAGGACGGTCGCGGCCACGGCGTTGCTCACGGCGATGCTCAACAAATCGTCCACGGCGGTCCCCTTTCATCGCGGTCTCTTTTTGCACTTGCCTTTGGAATCTGGTTCGTTGATGAGGTCGCGCAACTCCTGACGCTCGCGGCTTGTCAGCCCCTTGGTGCGGACCAGGTGCGTCAACAGCGGCGTCAGCGAACCACCGCTCCCAGCACGTGGGAGACGTATACCAAGCCCGGCACAGATTGACACAAATCTTGGCGAGCGGAGTTGCGTAAACCTTGGCGAGCAGAGTTGCGTAAACCTTGGCGAGCAGAGTTGCGTAAGCGCTCCGAGGCGCTCTCTCGGAGCGCTTACGCAACTCTGCTCGCCAAGGCTCTCTCGGAGCGCTTACGCAACTCCGCTCGCCAAGGCTCTCTCGGAGCGCTTACGCAACTCCGCTCGCCAAGGCTCTCTCGGAGCGCTTACGCAACTCCGCTCGCCATGGTGCCGAATGGAGCCGTGCCCAGTAGCTCCCTGATACGAAAGATCAGGGGACTTACGCCCCCCCCTCGCCTCTGTTATCATGGCGGCACGACCATGATGCAGGAAGGAACATCCATGACGGCCGCATTTCTGGAAGTGCGTGAAGTCAGCAAACGCTATGGACCGACCCTGGCCCTCGATCGCGTCAGCTTTGAGGTACATGAGGGTGAGGTCTTCGGTCTGCTCGGACCCAATGGTGCGGGCAAGACCACGCTGCTGTCGATCGTGTCGTGTTTGTTAGAAGCGACGAGCGGTGAAGTGCGTCTTCTGGGTCGGGCAATTGTGCCGAGCGATCGGGAAGTGCGCCGCCTGATCGGCGTGGTGCCGCAAGAATTGGCCCTTTACGGCGACCTGACGGCCCGTGAAAACCTGTGCTTTTTCGGCGAACTCTACGGCATCCGCGGCGTAGAGCTACAGCGGCGTGTAGACCGTATCCTCGCAGCGATCGGACTGGAAGACAAAGCTGGCGATCGTGTCCGCACGTTCTCTGGCGGCATGAAGCGTCGGCTCAATCTCGGCGTCGCTTTGGTCCACGGGCCGCGTCTCTTGCTGCTCGACGAACCGACCGTCGGCGTCGATCCGCAGTCGCGTAACCATATCTTCGAGGAAGTGCGGCGACTCAACGGCGAGGGGATGACGCTGGTCTACACCAGCCATTACATGGAGGAAGTGCAGGCGTTGTGTAGCCGCATCGGCATCATGGACCGCGGCCGATTGGTCGCTTGCGATACGCTGCCGCGCTTGCTGCAAACGCTGCCGGGGACCATTCGCTTTCGGGTCGCGCCCCTGACGCCGGGGCTGCGCGAACGACTAAAAGAATTGCCCGATGTGCTTCTTTGCGAACGAGAAAGCCGGCTGCTGGAGCTGGAATGCAACGATGTCAAACTGGCGCTCGTGGAACTAATGCGCCTGCTCCAGCAGGAAAACGCGGAGCTGGTGCATCTCGATATCGA
The DNA here is from genome assembly GCA_021325115.1 of Planctomycetota bacterium. Classification (GTDB taxonomy): domain Bacteria; phylum Planctomycetota; class Planctomycetia; order Gemmatales; family Gemmataceae; genus JAJPHU01. The sequence goes on from JAJPHU010000149.1 coordinate 1,692, forward strand.
GGAGCCAAACCTGGAGCGTGTGTTTTTGCATCTGACAGGGCGCCAATTGCGCGATTAGGGCAAAAGTTGAACCACAGAGACACAGAGGCACAGAGAAGAGAGATAAAAGAGAAAGAAAAATGGAAGAGCGCGACCCACTCACGGGGGAAATTATTGGAGCGGCTATTGAGGTTCATCGAGAACTCGGACCCGGCTTGCTCGAAAGCGTCTACCAACTGTGCCTGGAGCATGAGCTACGTCTTCGCGGCATCGACCATAAACCCCAGGAACTCCTCCCCATTGTCTACAAGGGTCTGGAACTCGATGTTGACCTCCGCATGGATCTGTTTTTCCCAGAACGGTTGGTGATAGAACTAAAAAGCCGTCGAGAAACTGCTCCCGATCCACGAAGCTCAGCTGCTCACCTACCTCCGGCTCTCCAAGGTGCGAGTCGGCTTGCTCATCAATTTCTGCGTCTCCATCCTTAAAGATGGAATAAAGCGAATGATTCTTTAACTCTCTTTTTCTTCTCTGTGTCTCTGTGGTTCAATTTTTTTTGCGAGGATTCGCATGAGCATTGTCTGGACGCTGGTAAAAAAAGAATTGCGCCTGGTGCTGCGCGATCCGGTTGCGCTCCTTCTCTTGTTCGTGCTGCCGCTCTTGTTCATCCTGGTTTTTGGCCTGTTCGTGGGCGAGGGGTTCGGGCAGAAGCCGGACAACCGCCTGCGCATCATGTTCTTGGACCTTGATGGCGGCTCCGGTCTCAAAGCCGGTGAATCCTGGTCGCAGGTAGTGCAACGCGATCTGGCCGAGACGGCCGGCATCCGCATTGAACAAATCGAGCGCCGCGAAGATGCCGAGCGGCTCATCCGCGAACACAAGCAGGCGGCCCTCCTCGTCTTCGGACCGAACTTCAGTGAGCGCATCAACCACTGCTCGTTCTTGGCTGATGGCCTCAATCCCTTTCACCGCGACGGTGTTTATCTGGATAAAATCGATGTCCAATTGTGGAAAGACGAAAAACAGCCCACCACGGCGGCGGTCATCGAGCAAGTGGTGCAGGTATCGTTGTTGCGCGTCATTCTGCCGTGGATGATCGGCCGGGCCTTCGAGCGGCTCAGCGATCCGGAGTTCATCCAGCTTCTGGGCGACAAGGTCAATCTGCCGGTGCCCAAGCAGTATCAATTCCTCATGCGCAAGGAGAAAATCAAGCTCGGCGAATTGCTCAAAATGGCGTCGGGCGGCAATCCCGAAGAAGCGCAGGTGTACAACAAAAAAGTCGGCGACGGCGTTCAAGCGGCGCTGGCCGAGCAGTTCAAAAAGTACAATCTACGTGGCAAGACGTGGGCGTCTCTGACCAAGTCTTCGGAGGAAGCCCGCGAAGGGGCCGAAGTGATCCAGTACAAGGACCGCGAGGGCACCGGGCCGTTGCGTTACGGCGGGGAACATTACAAATATCTGGTGCCGATGTTCGTGGTCATGTTCGTGTTTTTCCTGGTACTGATCGCCGGCTGGGTGTTCGTGGCCGAGCGGCGGCAAGGCACGCTGCGGCGCTTGCAGGCGGCACCATTGACGCGTGTACATATTCTCCTGGGTAAAATGGTGCCCTGCTTTGCCCTGTCCGTCGGGCAGACGTTGTTTTTGCTGATCGCCAGCCGGTGGCTGTTCGGCGTGCGCTGGGGGCCGGACAATTGGCCGTTGGCCGAACAGTTGGCCTGGCTATTGCCGGTGGTGCTCTGTACGTCGCTGGCAGCGATGGGCCTGGCCCTGTGGATCGCCTCCGTGGCCCGCAGTGAATTGCAAGTGGCCATCTATGGTGGCTTGCTCGTGCTGGTGCTGGCCGTGGTCGGCGGCTGTGTGCTGCCGCGGGAAATGATGCCAGAAAACACGCAATTTATCACGCTCTTGACGCCGCAAGGATGGGCCCTGGACGCTTACCGTGAATTGCTCGGCGGCTCGGAAAATTATCAACCCAATGCCGCGATCCTGCTGCGCTCCTGCGGCGTGTTGGCCGCTCTGGGCGCGCTCAGTTTCGGCCTGGCTGGTTGGTTTCTGCGCCTGGATTGATATCTGCCCGCCGTCTTCCGCCTGATACAATGCGGACAGGAGATAGCAGACAGTAGACAGGGGACAGCGGAACGCGGGAGGAACACCAGGCATGAGATGGTCTGAACCGTTCGACAGTGACGACGACGGTGGCCTGTTGCCGGGGATTGTCGGTGAATCGCCGGCCATGCGCGAGGTGGCGCGGCTGGTTCGCCTGGTGGCGCCGACGCCGGCCAGCGTCTTGCTTGTGGGCGAGACCGGTACCGGCAAAGAGGTCGTTGCGCGCGCCATTCATCGCCTCAGCCCCCGTGCCGAGGGTCCGTATGTTCGTGTCAACTGCTGCGCCTTGGCCGAGAGCTTGCTGGAGAGCGAGCTATTCGGCCACGTCAAAGGTGCCTTCACCGGGGCCATCGACAACAAGACGGGCCGCTTCGAGGCAGCGCACGGCGGCACCATTTTTCTCGATGAAATCTCTAGCATGAGTCCGAAGCTGCAAGTCAAGCTGTTGCGCGTCTTGCAGGAGAAGGAGTTCGAGCGCGTCGGCGAGAGCCGTACCATTCACGTCGATACCCGCGTCATCGCCGCCACCAATCAATACCTGGAAGATGAAATCGTCGCCGGTCGGTTTCGCGATGATCTGTACTATCGCCTCAACGTGGTGTCCCTGGAGTTGCCGCCGCTGCGGGAACGCCGCGAAGACATTCCGGCGTTGGCCCGCTTTTTCCTCGAGCGCCACTCAGAAGAACATCGCCGCGATCCTCCGGAGCTGACGCCAGAAGTCATCAAGATTTTGCTCGATTATGATTGGCCGGGCAATGTCCGTGAGCTGGAGAACTACATGGAGCGCGCCGTGGTGCTGGCAGGCGGCGGGCCGTTGACACCGGATCTGCTGACACCGCCGGGCCAGGGAGCGAAACGCTGGCGTGCCGCCCGCGGCCGCGGCGGCACCGACTTGCAAAGCCAGATCCAGCAGCTGGTCCGCACCGGCATTCAGACCTTGCCCGATGGCACGCTCAATGAGCGCATCGTCGGCGCCGTCGAACGCGAATTGATCGAGCAGGTGATGATTGCCTGCAACCGGGTACAGGTGACGGCAGCCAAGCGCCTGGGCATCAATCGCAATACCCTGCACAAAAAGATCAGCGATTACGAGCGCATGTCCGGCAGTGCGTCGATGAGCACCCAACCGTCCGCAGGAACCCGTGAGGAATGAGGAGAAAAAAAAGCTTCTTTCTCCTCTTTCTTGGCTTAAAAGAGCAGCTCGTAAAGCATCAGGAGTCTCGGATGCACACCGTTGCCAAAAACGAGCCACGCTTGGCGGCGCGGTTTCTGGAACAAGCCCTGCTCATCAACTTGGGTGTCCATATTATCGCCTTGGTTAGTACGCTATTCTTGTTGGCGCCAGGGCTGCCTGGCATCCGGTCGGACAGTGATGCCTCGCGCATTGGCTACCTGGCGGCACACCCTTGGCTGTGGCGGCTGGGCTGGCTGCCCTGGCAGGCGGCCGCTCTGGTGAATGTGTTGACCGGCCTGGCCCTGTGGCGAACGTCCTGGATCCCTCGTCTGCCGGCCGCTGCCGTGTTGTTTTTCACTCTGTTGGCCGTGGTGCCCGATCAAACCGGCCAAGCCTTGTGGACGACGCACGGTCTCGATCTCGCCGCCGAGGCTGACCGCCGCGGCGATTGGCTTCCTTATCTGGCATTTGAGGGCCAAGTCTATCGGGCCGTGGTTGTCTGGGGTGGGACGTTGTACCTGGGCATGGCCCTGGGCTGGAACTGGTGCTTCGCCACGGCGGGCACATGGACACGCAGCTTGACCGTGTTGTCGCTTTTCACCTGGAGCTTTTTGGCGCTGGGCAGCGTTGCTTTATTATTGCCGGAGGCAGGGAAGCCCACTCTGTGGCTGGTAAGCGCGAGCAGCGCCGTTGGCTTTATCTTGTTGCTGCTCTGGTTGGCCCTGGTCGCCGAGCAAGTCTTGCGGCGAGCGCGGCCGGATGACAAACATGGCCGGATGGCGCCATGGCGCCATCCCTGGCGCAGCCTGGCCGGGTACGCCCTGGAGGTACTGGCCAACAGCCGCTTGCTCCGCGCCTACGGCGAATGGCTGCCGACGCCTGCTTTTTTGAGCGATATGACCGATGTTATTTATGTCAATTATCTTGTTGAGGCAGATCGGCTGGAGCCGTTCGTGCCAGCCGGCCTGGAATTGCAACGCCTCGGCCGCTCCGGCCGCTATGCTCTGTTTACGCATCTGACTTATCGTCACGGCCATTTTGGGCCGCGCTGGCTTGGTCCTTTGCGTCGCTTGCTGCCGTCGCCGGTGCAAAGCAACTGGCGCCTTTATGTCGTCGATCCGCATACGGGATTGCGCGGCGTCTACTTCGTCACCAACGCTATCGCCAGCACAGCATACGCCCTGGCAGCCCGGCTGTTATCCGAAGGCCTGCCCATGCACGTTTTCCGTCGCGCCGACGTGCAAGTTGGCTCGGATCGCACCTGCCGCGTCCTGCTCGACCCGGGACCGGGCAGTGCCCCCGATCTGGAGGCCGTACTGCGGCCAAGCGACGCTGTGCTGCCAGGAACGCCGTGGAACGAATGCTTCGCCAACTACGCCGCTCTGTTGGCCTACTGTGTGCCCCAGAACCGCGCTTTCTCGTCCCAGCCATGGTACGGGCGCATCACGCGGCAAGAGGTCGCGGTACGAATTCCGCTGGAAAGCTGCGAGCCGTTGGCCGGTGTGGTGCGGTCGCACGTCGCCACCACCTACATCGGCGAGGCGGCTCCGCTCTGTTTCCGTGTCGGCCGTGCCGCCTTCTGCTTCGAGCGCGAGGAGTACGATCAGCGGGTGCGCGAGAGCATCGCTCTCCGCTTCGGCGTCGCTCAAGCTTGTCTGGCACTGCCGCCGACACAACGCGAGGCTTGCCTGGCGGAACATGGCTAATCAAACAACCCTATTTGAGATGCGTTTCGCGCAACTCGCGAAGTTTCTGCAAGGCAGGTTTGACTTGATCGCGGCCATCGACGACGCCGCAGTGAGGGAATTGATGCGGCTCGGCATCGCGGAAGTGGACCCATTGAACGCCCTGCACGTAGGGCTTGCACAAGACCAGGGCTGTCACCTCGGCGGCCCAGGCAGCCTGCGCCTCGTTCGTGAAGCCGTTGCCCCAACGGCCGCCCTCGACACGCAGGTCGGGATCGGCATCGGCATCGGCATCGGCCGAGGAAGGATAACCCAGCGTTACGCGCAACGGCACGCCCAGAAGAGCGTACAGATCGAGCATGCGCGAAACTTCCAAAAGATCGCGGCAATAGCTGCCGCGCGGCGTCACGCCCATGACCAGTTCGATGTCCAGGGCGGACAGATTCAGGCCGGCACGGATGAGCGTATCGGCGAAGATAAACGGTGAGTGGACGCACTCGCTCAGAGCCAGATATTCGCCCCACGGCTGGGCAATGCCGACGACCAGTTCCAACGACGAATCGACATGCCGGGCCGACTCGGCCAGCCGATAGGTCAAGCCAAGTAAATCGTCTTCCGACAGCGAGAGGACGTTGGCACAATTGCTGGCAGCAGTCAGTTGCCAACAGCGGATGCGGTTGCGATAGCGTCGCACTGCGGTCTCGACGAACTTGCACATGAAGGAAGCGATGCCGGTCAGATCGCGTTCCCATTGCCAGAGCCAGGCTGGCAGCTGCGCTGACGAGAAATCGACGAGTGGGCCGGCAGAGAGTTCCAGCTTCTGCTTCGAGGCCCAGTCTGCCAGGGCGTCGCACTCCTGCCAGCGATAGGTTGCTTCCTCGCTCTCGATATGGCCCCAGGAAATAGGCAAACAAACACCGTTGAAAGCAGCGATTAGAGGAGTAGCGAGGTCCGCCGATGGGACAGACTTGCCCAGGCGGCAGGCCAGTGTGGAATCAAGCTGAGCTTGTCGTTGATGGCGGATTTGAAAGACCTGAGCCACATAAGTAGACACGAGCTGCCTGGCGGTCTGGTAAGCAAGGTCGAGGGCGATCTGGGCTTGTTGGTCGGCTTCTTCGGGAGGAACGCCAGCGACGGCATGAGCGAAGGCCAAGCCGACGTCGCGGATGCGCTGCTCCAGTTCCGGCGACAAGATCAGGCCGCCGGCACGCCAATCAAACGCCTGGCAGCGGACCTGGTTGACTTTGCCGCGGGCTAATTCCACGAGCAAGTTATAGGGACGAGGACGCTCGATAAGCGTGGCGGAGGTACACATCATCAGGCCACGGTCATCGATGGGCCAAGGCACCACCAGGTAGCCGCTTTCGTCCACGACGCGGCTAACGCTTAATTGTCCCGGTGCCAGGCGCAGCTGGGTCGGCCAGGGCATATTGTCCGGCCCGCCGGCCATGCAAGTGCGTTTCAGCTCCCGAGCGGCATCCGCAGGAAGGCTGTCCGGGAGTTGAAACGTCATTGTGCCCATGATCGGTTTTCGGTTTTCCGTCTTCAGTTTTCGGACAATGGCAACCTCAATACCACTATACAGAAACCTTTTCGCGCCAGCTACTTTTCGATGTTTCTGAAAACCGAAAACCGAAAACGGATTTAAGTCAGGGCGACGATGGTGATGCCATAGCGATCGGCCAGGGCCACGGTTTGCTCTTGATCGAGCACGATGGTTTTGCCGGCCTCAATGGCGAGGACGCGGCCGCCGGCGCGATGGAGGCTCTCGATGGTTGTGCAGCCGATGGTCGGCACATCGAAGCGCATGTCCTGCTGTGGCTTGGCCGTCTTGACGACGACGAAGCCGCCGGCCCGGCACAATTCACCGGCGCGAAGAATGGCGCGATCGGTGCCCTCGATGGCCTCGACAGCTAACACAGCGCGTTCCTTGACGGCGACACTTTGGCCGACATCAAGCCGGCCCATTTCCTTGGCCAGTTCCCAGCCGAAAGCAATGTCGCGCTGTTCGCGGGCCGTCGGCGGGCGGCGGGTGAGGACTGCGGGCTTCACAAGCAACTCCGGACAAAGAGTTAAGGCGCTCTCAAAACGTAGACCGTCGCGGGCGAATTCGTCGATGATCGACAACAACAGCGTATCATCGCGGTTATCGCGCCGCTTGCGGAAATACCACCAACAGATCGTTCGCCAATCCGGCAACAGCGTCAGCAGCTTCCACGGCTGATGCAGCAGATTGGCCTTGTGGACCTTGCCGGCCATGACGATCTGCTCGACGCCCTCGCGCTGAAAGCAGCGGATCATGCGCCCCAGGCGCGTTGGCCGTGCCCAGTAGAAGCGCGGCACCAGCGCGATCAACTCTGGCGACGCCTCGCCGCGAATGCCCACACAGACAACCGGCAATCCCAGGCTTTTCGCTTTCTGAGCGAAGGCGATGGGAAAGCGCCCCCAGCCAGCGAGCAAACCGATCGGTTTTCGGTCCTTGGCCAACAACGACATATTTTCCTTCCGAAAACCGATAAATCGAATTTCACGCCGCGCCTCGATCCAGTCCCAATCGCTGCTTCACCTGCCGGACATCGCGGCACAACTCCGGCAGTTTGGTCAAACTGAGCAGGATGCGTTTTTCTTCGCTTTCGGGGCGGGCGGGCGCGCCCAACATGCGTTCGCCGGCCGGCACGTCGCGGACCACGCCGGAACGGGCGCCGATGACGGCCCGATCGTCAATGTGGACGTGATCGGTTACGCCGACCTGGCCGGCAATCACCACGTAATCCCCAGTGCTGCACGAGCCAGCGATGCCCACCTGGCTAACAAAGAGGTTGTGTTTGCCGATCTGGCAGTTGTGGCCGATCTGTACCTGGTTATCGATTTTGGTTCCGGCACCGATACGTGTGGCCTGGAAAGTACCGCGATCGATGGTGGTGCCAGCACCGATTTCCACATCGTCGCCGACTTCGACATTGCCAAACTGCGGCTTCTTGACGTGTTTGCCGCCCTGAAAACGATAGCCGAAACCATCCGCGCCCAGCACCGCATTGGCGTGAACGATGACGCGATTGCCGAGGATGGTGTCATCGTAGAGGACGACATGGGGATGCAGCACCACGTCGTCGCCGAGCCGACAATTGCGGCCCAGGACGACGCCGCTGTAGAGTCGGCACCGCGCGCCCAGGATGCAACCTTCGCCGATCACCACGAATGGATACAGCGTGGCCTCTGGCCCAATCTGGGCCGTCGGATGAACGATGGCGCGCGGGTCAATGCTCGGCAGCGGCTCGACGGCTTGGCCGTGCAGGTGCTGCACAATGGTGACGAAAGCTGTTAGCGGATCATTGACCTCGATCAACGTCAGCGGTGTGCCGTCGCTGTTGAGCAACTCTTGACGGCGAGCAGCCAGCGCGGGGGAAACGACGGCCGTGCAGGCACGGCACTTCTTCAGATAACGAAGGTTGCGATCGCTTTCGATGAACGTGATGTCGCCGGGGCCAGCCTCGTTCATGGGACGAGCCGCGAGGATGGTTCGCTCTTGCCCATGAAGGCGTCCTTGCACCAGTTCCGCCAGCTGCGTAACGGTGGTCTGCACGTTTCTGCGCCCCTTTCTTCCCGGAAAGGCGCTGCTCCGTCCCGCCGTGGGACCGGTGAAGCGGCACGATCTTAGCGTCAGGCCGCTAACAGGTCAATGCCTTGCCCGCCAATCCTGCCAATGAAAATGTTGTTAATTTGCTCTGGCAGACTGCCGCTTGAACGCGCACAATGACGGAGTGGCTGTCCGAGCAGGTGAATAAATTCCTCAACGTGAAGGGAGGATCAAGCATGTGGACGACTCTGGCCTTGCTGTCAACTTTGAGCTACGCCCCTGCACAGGCGGGGCAGTTGGAGCTGAAAAACCCGCGCTTTACCTATGGCTTTCTCGGTCAGGAGCGTAAGGATAGCACTTTTTTGCCGGGCGATATGGTGGTCCTGTATTTCGATATTGAGGGCCTGAAAATCAAAGAAGACGGCACGGCTCAATACAGCATGGGCATGAAATTGTTCAATCACAAGAAGAATAAAGTCGTGTTCCAGAAAGACCCCCAGGAGCTAACCGTGGTCAACTCACTGGGCGGCTCGCATCAGCCGGCCCTGGCGTTGACCAATCTCTTTCCCGATACAGAGCCGGGCGACTACACCATGACAGTGGAGGTCAAGGATGTCCTGGGTAACAAGACGGCCAAGCCGCTGGAGCAGAAGTTCACTGTCAAAAAGCTGGAGTTCGGCATTGTGCGGCCCGGCTTCGTTTACCTGCCACTGAATGAGGAGCAGGCTGGCGCACCGCCGCTGTTCGCGCCGCCCTTGGCCGTGCCCGGCCAAAACTTGATGCTCCATTTCACCACCGTTGGCTTCACGGAAGCTGGCGAGAAGAACGAACCCAAGGTCTCGGTAGAAGTGGTGATTCAAGACGAAAACGGCACACCTGTCTTGCCCAAGCCGATCCCCGGCAAGGCCGAACGCTATCCCGATGACAATGCCCGCAAGCTGAAAGTCCTGCCTTTCCAGGTACCCATTCAGGTCAACCGCAGCGGCAAGTTCAAGATCGTCATCCGCGCCAAGGACGAGAACAACTCCGGCAAGACGGCGACTTTCCCGCCTCTTGATCTGACGGTGGTTGAGGTAAAATAAGCGCGCTGGCGGCGAGCGGGACGGCTTAACGTTCCGGTCAACGCTAACCGGGACGCTAAGCCGCCTGCTCGCCGTCTTTCGCTGAGGAGATTTGCATCGATGAGTCAATTACAAGATCGTATCGCCCAGTTTCGCAAGATGGCCAACGATGACCCAGACAACGAACTGGGACACTATCGGCTCGGCCAGCTGCTGATGGAAGCGCGGCAGTTCCCGGAAGCCATCCAATCCTTCCGCCGTACTTTGGAATTGAGTCCGCGCTTTTCCAAGGTCTACCAACTGCTGGCCCAATGCCTGCTCGACGACCAGCGCCGCGAGGAAGCCGTCGCCGTGCTCAAGCAAGGCTTTGATGTGGCCGACGAGCAAGGCGACCACATGCCGCGCGAAGCCATGGCCCGCATGTTGAAAGAGTTGGGTGAGCCGGAGCCGGTATCAAAGAAGAAGGCGACGGACCCGGCGGAAGGCATGGGCGGCTTTCGCTGCCAGCGCCCAGGCTGCTGGGCCGGCAACCGGGCGCGCCAGCTGGACAAACCGCCTTTCAATGATGAGCTGGGCCGACGCATTTACGAATCGGTCTGTGCCGAATGTTGGATGGATTGGCTCCGCAATTACAGCATCAAGGTCATCAACGAGCTGCGCCTCGACCTGAGCACGGAACGTGGGCAGGAAGAGTACGATCGCTACATGCGTGAGTTCCTCGGTTTGGAGTAAGGCCACGACGAGCCGGAAGCGTAAGGTGACGGCCAAGCAACCGCCGCTTAGGGCGAGCGGACGTTTCCCCCCCTCCTTGTGGGGGAGGGTTGGGGTGGGGGGACACCCCTCCCTGGCTCCCTTGTCTTGACACCTCCTACCCCAGCCCTCCCCCACAAGGGGAGAGGAGGTTTGGTCCAGTAGCCCTTACGCTTCCGGCTCGTCGCCCCTGATTAAGGTGGGCGATGGAAACAGAGGAATATCTGGCAAGCTTCGGTTTGAACGGCGCATTAGGTCGTTTTCGCACAGCCGCTCCGCTGCATCTACGCCGTGGCGAACGAGTGGTGGTGAAGGGATTGCGCGGCATCGAGATCGCAGAGGTGCTATGCCCGGCCACACCGCGCCACGCTCACTTTCTGCCCAATACATCCGTCGGTCAATTGTTGCGCCGCCTCACGCCCGCTGATGAGCAGAGTGAAAGCGCGATGCGTCTGCGGGCGCAACAGCTTTTCGAGCGCGGTGGCCAATTGGCTGCCGAAATGGGACTGCCCCTGCTATTGCTTGATGTCGAAGTGCTGCTCGATGGCGAACATGCGATATTGCACCAGCTGCGGAGTGCGGATATCGATATCAGGCCGTTTGTCCGCACGCTGTCGCACGAGTTCGCCCTGCAGATCACCCTGCTCGATCTGGGCCGCGACCGGAATGAGGAGCCTGCGGGCTGCGGCCGACTCGATTGCGGTCGGCAAGCCGACGGCGGTTGCAGCACTTGCAGCAGGGGCGGCTGCGGCAGCTGTGGCTCGGCCCAGCAGAAAGATACAGAGCAATACTTCGTTTCGTTCCGCGAGCAAATGGAGCGCCGGCGAACGGCGCTTTTGTAAAACGGAGCTGCAGCCGCAAGAGAGTTGGTTGGTCCTGCCACTCTCTTACTCTCTTACGGTCGCGACTCCGACTATCAACAATAAGGAGGCGCACATGCAATCCCATCCGGCGACGCCGCGCATTCTCATCGCCGATGATGATCCGCTGGGGGCCGAGTTGCTCGAAGCCTACCTCAGTGAGATCGACTGCGACCTGCGCACCGCCAGTGACGGCGAACAGACGCTCCAGCTGCTCGCCTCCTGGCGACCGGATTTGATTCTTCTCGATGTCATGATGCCGCGCATCAGCGGTTTCGAGGTATGCAAGCGTCTGCGCAGCGATCCGGCCACGCGCGACATCGCCATCATTATGATTACCGCTCTCGATCAGCCCAGCGATATGGATCGCGCCGTCGAGGCCGGCACCGATGATTTTATCTCCAAACCGATCAATAAAACCGATTTGCTGCTGCGCGTCGGTGCGCTCCTGCGCAGTCGAGAAAAAAAGAGTGAGCTGGAGCGTACTTTGACTTACATCGAAGGCGTTGAACGCGGCGTCGATAAAGGATAGAGGTATAAAGGATAGGGACTAGAAGATAGAAGATGGAGATGAAGCACACTTCTCTATAATTTCTATCCTCTATGGGTGCTATCCTCGACAACAAAAATGACTGCGAGAGTGATACTGCAACCCCGGCGTGCGCGTCCTTTCTACGGCCGGCATCCGTGGGTCTATGCAGGAGCCATCGCCGCCGTTGAGGGGGCGCCGTCCGACGGCGACATAGTCGATCTTCTTTCGCATACTGGCCATTTCGTGGCCCGCGGCCTGTACAATAGCCGCAGCAAAATCCGCGTCCGCCTCTACATCTGGGATGCCGATGTTCCTCTCGATCGCGCTTTCTTCCGCAAACAGCTGGAAGACGCCATTGAGCTGCGCCGCTTGCTGGGATTGGAGGGTCCGGGGCGAGCATGCCGGTTGGTGTTCAGCGAAGGTGACGGTTTATCGGGCTGCACCGTTGATCGCTACGATCGTTGGCTGGCCCTGCAATTCACCAGCCTGGGATTGGCCCAGCGGCGTGAGTGGATCGTCGAAGCTCTCGTGGAATTGTTGCAGCCAACCGGGATTTACCAGCGCACGGAGCGCGGCATCGGCCAACTCGAAGGGTTGGAAGCCCGCGATGAATTGATATGGGGCGAAGCGCCGTCTGGTCCCATCGAGATCGCAGAAGGCGGCGTGCGCTTCCTCGTCAATCTGGCGGAAGGACAAAAGACGGGTTTCTATCTCGATCAGCGTGACAATCGACAGGCGGCGGCGCCTTTGGCACGAGGCCGGCGCGTACTCGATGGCTTTTGTTACACTGGCGGTTTCGGCCTTCATGCAGCTTGCGCCGGGGCAACATCGGTACTGGGAATCGATCAATCGGGGCCGGCCCTGCAACTGGCGCGCGAAAACGCCCGCCGCAATGGATTGGATAATCTGACATTTGTGCAGGGCAATGTCTTCGAAGAGATGGCTGCCTTGGCAGAGCGCGGCGAGCGCTTCGGTATGGTTGTGCTCGATCCGCCGAAATTTGCACGGACGCGGCAGGCCGTCGAGGAAGCACTACGGGGCTATCGGCACTTGCAGACATTGGCTCTGCGTATGCTCGAACCGCACGGTTTTTTGGTCGTTTGCTGTTGCTCCGGACTTATCCGCATGGATATGTTAGAGGACTTGTTGGCGCAGCTGGCCGCCGAGGAGAAGCGCATGGTACAGATCCTCCAGCGCCGCGGGCCGGCGCCGGACCATCCGGTTTCGGTGTCGTGCCTGGAATCGCATTACCTGAAATGTTTGATTGCCCATGTACGATAAAGTTTATCGCCCCTGCACGATAAGTTTTTAGTTCTCCGTTTTCGGCATGAAACTGCTTTCTTCTCCCAGGGTATTATTTGCGGCATCTGATCCGAAACCGAAGACCGTTCATGAAAGGGATCCGTCGATGTTGCTTCACCGTACCTTGGCCGTTGTCTCGGCCCTTCTGCTGTTCGTTCCACTCAACCGTGCTGCCGAGTTGGACCCGTATCTGCCTGAGGACACCGAAAGTGTCCTCAATATCAATGTTCGCCAGTTTCTCGATTCCGAACTGGTTAAGAAAAATCTCCTGGAGTTGGCCCAGGAAGCGCTGCGCGGCAACGATCAGGTCCAGGACGTGCTGAACGATCTCGGCTTTGATCCATTCAAGGATCTCGATCGCATTGTGATCGCACGCCCTGTCAGCACCGAGAAAGATCGCGGCCTGGTCATCGTGCATGGCCGCTTCGATGTGGCCAAGTTTAAGGCCAAGGCAGAACAAGTCGCCAAGGATGAATCCGAGTATCTGAAAATTCATAAAGTCCTTGGCGGTAAGCAGCTTCTTTACGAAGTCAACCATCCCGATTTGGATGATCCCTTGTTCGTGGCCATCGTTGGCCGCGATACGCTCTTGGCTTCGCCCGGCAAGGATTACATCATTGCTGCTCTCAAGAAATCCGGTAAGGAGACGAAACCCGCCCTGAAAAACAAGAAATTCCAGGCGCTCTTGGAAAAAGTCGATGCCCGTCAGAGTCTCTCGCTGGCGGCCGTCGCCACCCCGGACATCGCCAAGGCCATCGATAAAGCCCCCGGCGACATCAAAAACACGATCGACAAGATCCAAGCGTTGGCCGGCGGCTTAACGATTAGCGATGAGATCAAGCTGGAATTGGCTGCCACCACCAAAAACACGCAGGACGCCAAGGAGCTGAGCGATTCGGCCAAGGCCGGCCTCAATCTGGTCCTGGGTTTCACCGCGCCGCTCGCTCAGAATGCAGACAGTCCCAAAGCGGAGCTTATCGTCGAGATCATCAAAGCCCTGCGTGTCACGAACAAGGCGGAGACGGTCTTCATCAAGGGACGTATCAGCAGTGATCTCATCGAAGATGCGCTCAAGAAAAAGGACAAATAAGACCTATTTTTGAAAGGATTCGCTGTCATGAAAACCTGGCGAAAGCTTGCGGCGGCCGGCCTGACGGTCCTGTTTTCCGTGGCCTCGGCACCGGCCGCTGCGGTGCCTGATCGTCTTACGCCCAGTGATGCCGAGATGGTAGTGCAAATCAACGTTCGCCAATTGCTGCAAACGCCGCTCGTTAAAAAGCACGCTTTAGACTCTCTCAAGGCGCTGCTCGAACACAGCACCGAGACCCATCAGCTTCTTCGTGCCGCCGGTCTGAATCTGTTCCAGGACATCGACACAATGGCCTTGTCTTTATCCGGCCATCCGCTATCCAACGGCAAACTGCTGGTGGTGGTGCGTGGCTGCTTCGCGCCCGACAAAGTGCGAACGGCCGCCGATGACTACGCCCAGAAACATCCAAACCGACTCAAGCGTTTCCAGGATGATGGCCTGTTAATGTGGGAAATCCACAACGAGAATAAGACACTCTATGCCGCCTTTGCCGATAGTAAAACTCTGGTAATGACCGCGGCGCAAAAAGATACCGTTGCCGCCGTCCGCCGTGCCGGTCAGCCACCGCAGCGTCCCAGCGCGGCCATGCAAGCGGCCCTTGCTCACCTTAAAGGCAGCGAAAACGTCTGGTTAGCGCTGGCAGCTACCGATGAACTCAAGCAGTTGCTCAAGGGCGACGATATGTCCAAAGATTTCGCCGCCGCCCTGCAAGCGGTCACGGGGGCTCTGGAGCTGAACGATGACGCCCAGGTCCGGCTGATGGTGCATACCAACAGTGCAGAGGCCGCCACACAGATCAAAAGCAAGCTCGAGGAATTGATGCCGCTGCTCGCCTTCCTGGGCGCCGGCAAAGACACGAACAGCCAAATCGTCAAGGAGCTGATCGACAGCATTCAGCTAAAAACGGAAAAAAACGCCGTGTGCCTTCGCCTCCATATCACCGATGCCCAGATTGACAAGGCGCGCAAGAAAGATCGGTAAAAAACACAAATGGAATAAACCGCCAAGATACCAATGGATATCAAGAAACGAACAAGCGCAAGATGAAAGAGGGTATGCCTCTGGATTTTGGCGAGCGGGGTTGCGTCAGTCCCCGAATCCGTTTTTTTCCCTCCCCCTGGTGGGGGAGGGAAAAAAACCGCTCGCACGTAAACCCTCTTCCACGCCCAAATCAAGAGGGACGCCCGATGAAAGAAAGACAAAATGGCTTCCCGGCGCGCGGGTGTGTCTTCCCTTTTCGCTTCTGGCATCTTGGCGGTTTATTAAGGCGACCGGCAAGCCCTTCTACTTTAGCGCGGCTCGAATTGAAGAAATGAGGCCGGAATCTCGCGCCGGTCCAGGCCATTTTGCAAGTTGTAGTAGATCGCCTTGCTGATCCAGTAACGCCACTTCGGGTCGGCGCGGATCCAGTTTTCCACTCGATTCGGTTGTTTGCCACGCCCCTCGGAATGAATCTTAACGAAATGCTTATTGGATTCCTGTGGTTGATTTTCCAGAGCCAGCACGATGCCCTGTCCCAGATGCCCCAGCATGCGAAAGGCAGGGACCGCATTCTGCTCGAGCTGGACAAAGAGAGCACGGGCATCATCGAATCGATCTTGCTCGAAATAAAACATTCCCAGGTCCATGCCGTGTTCGAGGCCTTTTTGTACTTCCCGGCTGCTTCCAGGGCGCGTGTCGAGATAAGGTTCGAGAAGGGTGCGCAATGCCTGTTCCTTGTTCTCCAACTTGTTTGTTGCCGGCTCTTCTGAGGCTGGCACAACGGCGGCAGGCGCCGGAAAGGCCAGGCGATGCTGAAACCAGGCGATCATCATGCCCAGGGCGCCGGCCGCAAGCACAGAGCCGGCGAAAATGGCCCCCCGCCATCTCCAGCGCAGCGAAGCCCATCGCGGCATGATCGCCGTTGCCGGTGCCGCCTTTCCAGACAACGTCTTCTCCGTGGCCTCGCCCCTCGGCGGCAACACCCCGGCCACGGTTTGGCCGCTCAGACTTTCACGCAGCCGGGCAAGGTCTTTGAGCAACTCCCGGCCGGTCTGGTAGCGTGCGGCGGGATCCTTGGCTATCATCTTATGGACGATGACGCACAGCGCCGGCGGTAAATCCGGGCGGATTTCGGCCAACGATTTCGGCTCGGTGCGGACATGGTGCAGAGCGACCTCGAACGGCGAATCGCCCTGGAAAGGCGGATGGCCGGCTAGCATGTGATAGCAGGTGACGCCGAGCGAGTAGATATCGGTACGGCAATCGACCGGCTTGCCCTCGACCTGTTCCGGACTCATGTACAACGGCGTACCCATCGTCACACCGCTCTGCGTCAGGTTCAGCGCCGGCCGATCGCCGGCCAGGCAACGCGACAGGCCGAAATCGGCTACTTTGACTTCGCCTTTGCGCGTCAACAAGATGTTTTCCGGCTTGATATCGCGGTGGATGATGCCTAGCTCGGCAGCACGCTGAAGGGCCGCTGCCGCTTGGCGCATGATGCTCAGGGCCAGGAGCAAATCGGGCGGCCCCTTCTTGAGCAGATATTCACGGAGATTGCGGCCCTCGACGTATTCCAGGGCCATATAGGCGATGCCGTCGGCCTCACCAATAGCGTAGACCTGTACGATGTTGGCATGGGTTGCTTGAGCAACGGCGGTAGCTTCGGCCTTGAAGCGTTGGAGCGAAGTGGGATCAGCAGCCGTCTCCGGTCGCAGAATTTTCAGGGCAACTTTGCGCTTGAGGGAAATCTGTTCGGCGAGGTAAACCTGCCCCATACCACCTTGGCCAAGATGGCGGAGAATACGAAAGTCGGCAAGAGTACGGCCGGTCAGATCCAGTTCGCCGCTCGGCAGGCGGCCGGTAAGCGGCGTGGCCTTTGTCAGGGGGTCCATGATGCGATTGACCTTCCTCCTTGTGGAGTCCGGCGGGGGTAGGTCAGTTGTCTTTTCACTTCTATCTTATCTTACGGCGCCAGAAGACACGAAGGCAAAGCCAAAGCGCCGGCCGCTCGACTGGACGATGGAGGCCGTATCCGTTGCTTCCTGTCCGGAAAACTTCTGGACGGACAGATGCCTTTTCCGGACCCACAAAGCAGGAGATGCCCCACAGCGATGTGATAAAGTAAAATAGACACGTGAGGTGCCCTTGGCGTCTGGATTGTGGCGTGCTTAGAGCTAGCGGACCAAACCTCTTCCCCCCTTGTGGGGGAG
>JAJPHU010000066.1 GCA_021325115.1 Planctomycetota bacterium
GACGTGCGGCAGCGTCAGGCCGACATAACGCGAATCTTCCGAGTCGCGGAACGATTTCCAGGAAGCGTATTCGACGCTGCTGAAGATCTTGGCCAGATCGCGCGGGGCGGTCAGCTCGGTGAAGCGATCGAAGCCGAACAGTTTCGGCGCGGCAGCAGCCACGAACGGAGCATGAGCGGCGGCGGCGACGTTGGAGATCATCTTCAGCAAGTTGATGTCCTCAGGATGGCGGCTGAACTCGTAATCGCCTACCAACATACCGTAAGGCTCACCGCCCAGCTGGCCGTATTCCTCCTCGTAAACCTTCTTGAACAGGGCGCTCTGGTCGAACTCTACCGCTTTTTCCAGATCTTTGAACAGATCGCGCTTGCTGACGTTGAGCACGCGGATCTTGAGGGTTTCGCTGGTTTCCGATTGATGCACCAGATAATGCAGTCCGCGCCAGGTCGCCTCCAGACGCTGGAAGTCCGGGTGGTGCATGATCTCGTTGAGTTGGGCGGAAAGTTTTTTGTCGATTTCAGCGATCCAGTATTTGATATTGGTCTCCACGTCCTTGGAGATAACCTGGCCGGGCTGGACTACCTGGCGCAGGAACTGGCCGATGTAGTCCTTGTTGCGCTCTCGCTCCTTGTCGTCGAAAGGGCGGGTACGGTCCAAGATCTGGTCCAGAAGGCCGGTCTCCTGGGTCTGAGCAGTGGTTGCGGCCGCAGAGGCGGCTTGTTCGGCGGTACTCATTTGTTCTCCTCCGGTTTCGAGGTTTCACTTGGCGAGGCCGCTGCCTCAATCCCCATCTGTTTGGCCAGGGCCAGGGCCTTTTCCGTATTGGTCATGACCTCGGTTAAGAGTTGTTCCAGTTTATCGTTGCCTTCCATCTTGCTTAACAGCTGTGTCAGGCGCTGGCGCATGTCTAGCAGTTCGCGCAGCGGGGCCACTTGGCTGGCGACGCGAGCCGGCTCGAAATCGTCCATGTGCTGGAAATTCAGTTCGACGGCCAGCTTGGTATCTTCGTCGGTCAACCGGTTCTGGACTTTCAGGGCCAGCCGCGGCGCCGCCCGGGCCAGCACATCGTTGAAATTGTCTCGGTCGATAGGGACGAAGCGGCGTTGCTTCAAAGGCGGCAGGGCTTCCTTGGGCTGCCCGGAAAGGTCAGCGAGCACGCCGACCACGAACGGCAGCTCGATTTTCTGCATGGCGCCGTTGGTTTCCACGTCGTAAGTGATCTGCACGCGGGGCCGGCGCACTCGATCCAACTTGTGTTGTAGGCTTTCGCTTGCCATGATGGTTCTCCACTTCGGTTCGGTAAGGACAGAGGACAGAGGAGGGAGGCTAGAGGGTAGAGGATAGAGAATGGAAAAAAAATCTGGCTTCTATCCTCTATCCTCATGATTCTTCTGGGGCCTCCTGAGTTTGCTCCTTTATTCCAAGTTCGCGGTTCATTTCGGCGAGCACGTTGGCGTCTCGGATCAGCGCCTTCATCAGCAGGGGGAACGGCAGTGTCCCCAGCTCGACCGCTCGTTGCACCAAGTACGGAATCGGGCTATGCGGTTCCAACTCGCGGAGCACAGCCGCCGCCTGGGCCAATTGACGGTATGCTTCCGTCCGCGTCGTTGGCGGCGCAGAAGAACTGGCCGGAGTGCGCGGCTTCTCTCCCGAAGGACTATCACTTTTCACAGCCGAAGCCGGACATTCACGCAAGGCATGTTGCAAAAAATGTCGGCAATCTTCTAATACCTTTCCCACTTCAATCAGCCCTGGAGCAGCCGGACCCATACGGGCGTTCAGAATGACCCTCAGCCGATTGAGTTCGTCCAGGCATTCGGTCACGTCTTTATTTAGCGCAGCCAATTGCTCAGCGGAAGCAGCCTGAATGGCCTGGTCCAGATCGGCCTGGGGGATGCGAAACGGATTATTCGAGGCCCGGTCGATGTGCTGCAAAGCGTAGGAGGCTTCCGGGCCGATCAGGAGAGGCACTTGGCGAAGCGTGGTCGGAAAGCGGGCGCCACGGACGGGATCATCGAGCCAGTTAAATGGACCGGCCCGGAGTTCGATGTCGCCGTCTTCTATCTCCGGATGGAGGCGGTCCCAGCATTGTTCCACCAGTCCACGCAACAAGCGGAGACCATCGCGCAACCCAGCAAAACCGTGTTCCTTCACCAGCGCTTCGGTCAAGCGTGCCGCCGTCAACAGATCCTTCGAGGTCCGCGTGAGCGTGTCCTGGGCCAGCTGCACGATGCCGCGCCAGTCTGCCTTTTTGAATTCGGCTGGCCGCATAGGATCGTCCGCAGCGAAACTGTCGGGATCCTCTTCTCTCCGCGCTTCTTCCAGCTGTTGACGGATTTCAAAAGGGATGGGGGAGCCGGCAGGTTGATCTCCCGCTATCGGCGCAAGCAGGGCCTCAATATCGATGAGGTCGGGCGAAGACATGAGTAACCTCTCTCGGTCATAGGAAGAGAGTTATCGCTCCCTGGTTCAACTCCAGGATCTTAAGATTTTGACAGTTTAATCTTTCCCTGGGGAAAAGCAAATAAAATTTTCCTCCGGGCCAAGACCGTGTGCCGATGCCCTGGCTCTTCGCGGGTCTGTTCACCGTGTCGTCAGGCCGCGAAAGACGCGGCCGATCAATCAACGGAAGGAGCAAGACCCGTGAGAGGCGCCGAAACTGCAGCAACCGCCAACCAAGCCCAACTCGGGCGAGCCGCGCTGTGCTGGAGATGGTAAGATTTCACGAAGGCCAGACGGCCGCCGTTGAATATGAAGCGGATGTTGACCTTAAGGAAACTGGGGATCTAGGATTCGAACCTAGACTAACTGATCCAGAGTCAGTCGTGCTACCGTTACACCAATCCCCAGTAAGTCTTTCATTTCCAAGAGGTTGTGATTCGCTTTCTCTGTCTCAACTGCAACTACGACCTGGCAACCAAGATCGTC
Source organism: Planctomycetota bacterium (assembly GCA_021325115.1). GTDB lineage: Bacteria > Planctomycetota > Planctomycetia > Gemmatales > Gemmataceae > JAJPHU01. Next base: position 2,929 of record JAJPHU010000066.1, read on the forward strand.
GCCGTGAAACTGAGGAAAAAGGGGTCAACTCGCCCGAACAGGCTGCCCCTGAACACAGTAACCGGCTTTACAAGAGCTTGCCATGTCCAAAGACCATTCTAACATACCGCCTTTGGCTGACAAGCCCGCCCAGCCGTCGCCGGATCTTCCTCTGCCTCCGCCGGCCATGCCTTGGTCGCCTCTGCGCCTCTGGGGTTAGTTCTCTATTTGCGGTGCGGCGACGTCTTGCAGTTTCAGTGTCGTTACTGTTTTCGTCTTCATCTCGACAACGCGGATGCGATGGGCGTTGGTGTCGGCGACGTAGAGTTTGCCGTCGGCATAGCTGAGGCCGCCCGGCTCGCTAAAGTTGGCCGCGCCGCCGAGAAACGTCACGCATGTTCGCTGGATCGGATCAAGCAGCTTAATCTTGCTATTGTAGGTATCGGCCACATACAGTTTGCCGTCGTGATAGGCAAGCCCAAGTGCGTGCTGCAAGCGTACCGCCTCGGCTTCGCCGTCCACGTCGCCGAATTTGAATAAGCCTTTGCCAACCAACGTCTTGACCTCGCCGGCGCCGTCCAGCGGCACAGCGCGGACGGCGCTAACTTCGCTATCGGCCACCCACAGCGTTTTACCGTCGCTGGCCAGTCCGCTCGGCTGGGCAAAGCGGCTCAGGGCGAGCGGACCATCGCGGATATCTTCCCGGCCATCGCCGGCATAGGGGACGACGGTTTCCTTGGCCAGATCCATCACCCAGATCTGATGGTGCCCCGCCATGGC
>JAJPHU010000171.1 GCA_021325115.1 Planctomycetota bacterium
CAGTCGCGCGCCAAGCTATTATGGCTCGAAATGGGGGTTACTGATCTGAGTTTGCCGGTGCTCCCAGATCACGCAGGGGGCCACTACCCACTCCCATATGCTCTTCATTGAAATCCTATTCTCCCACATGTCCACGATCCATGAGAACCCGCGTTTTTTTTCTTAGAATCTTTATCATCGGCTCTCGTAGTTTGACTCGTTATCTTGGCTGGAAAAAGGCATATCCAGCTTTTAACCGGCTGCTCCCTCGCTTTTCCGTCTGGCTGTCTGCTATGAGCTTGGTTATCATTCAGGAATGCGTTTGATCTCGCTTCAGGTCGAGTTTCAGGAGCTATCCGCAGTGTTTTCTCCTCCTCATGTAGCTCTGATCATCGATACCCATGTTTATGGTCGACGCATCTTAAGCGGCATCGCTCACTACCTCCGCTCTCATCCTTCCTGGTCGCTGCGTTTGGATTTACGCCGCAAACTGGAGGCCGCGCCCCCCCAATTGGCTCCGAGATTGGCGCGGCGATGGCGTCATTTTCCGTCTACTCACACCTCGGTTTATCCAGCAGTTGCGCCGCAAGAAAATCCCTGCCATCAACTTGAACGATAAATGGGATCACCGCTTTGGCTTGCCGCGGGTTCGCTCCGATGATCGGGCCATTGGCCGGCTTGCCGCGGAGCACCTGCTGGAGCGGGGCTTTCAGCGCTTCGCTTTTTGTGGCTTTACCGGCCACGACTGGTCGCGACAACGGTGGGAAGGTTTTGTTGCTGCTCTGGGACGCCAAGGCCAGTTCTATGGCGCCTATGAATCGCCATGGGAAAGCACGCATTCGCTGGCCGTGGAAAAGGAACAAGACAAGATCTGCCGATGGCTGCAAACGCTGCCCCGTCCGGTGGGCATACTGGCTTGCAATGACACGCGCGGCCAACATGTCCTGGATGCCTGCCAGCAAGCTCAGCTGGCGGTGCCGGATGAAGTGGCCGTGCTGGGCGTGGATAACGATGTGCTCTTGTGTGAGTTGTGCAATCCGCCGCTTTCCAGCATCAGTCCCAATGCGGAACAAATCGGTCGGGAAGCCGCCGCCTTGTTGGAGCGTCTCATGGCCGGTGAGAAGCCAGCCCAACCGGAATGGCTGGTGGCGCCACTGGCAGTCATTACACGCCAGTCCACAGACGTATTGGCCATCGAGAATGCCGAGATCGCCGCTGCCGTGCGCATCATTCGGGAGCAAGCCTGCCGCGGCATCACTGTAGCCGATGTGCTGGCCCAGGTGCCTGTAGCGCGGATCACGCTGGAACGATCCTTTCGCCGCTATCTGGGGCATTCGCCGCAGGCTGAAATTCGGGCCGTGCAGATCAAACGGGTCAAGCAATTGCTGGCCGAAACCGAGTTGCCATTGGAGCGCATTGCCGAACTGGCAGGATACAAGCATACCGAATACATGAGTGTCGTTTTCAAACGTCTGACGGGCCAGACCCCTGCCCAGTACCGCCGTCAGGTGCTGCCTTCTCAAGCTCCGCTGCGCGTCCGCTAAAGCAGGCAGTACAATAATAAAAAAGCTCGTAACCATCAAAGGACCTATCTCATGACCCGCGACCTCATCCTCGGCACTGCCGGCCATATTGACCACGGCAAGACTTCGCTCGTCAAAGCCCTGACCGGCATCGACTGCGATCGCTTGCCCGAAGAGAAAGCGCGCGGCATCACCATCGACATTGGCTTCGCCATCCTCGATCTGCCGCCGTATCGTCTAGGCATCGTCGATGTGCCCGGCCACGAGCGCTTTGTCAAAAATATGCTCGCCGGCGCCACGGGCATCGACTTGGCTCTCCTTGTGGTCGCTGCCGATGATTCCGTCATGCCGCAAACGCGCGAACATCTGGAAATTCTGCGCTTGCTGGGGCTGCGGCATGGCGTTATCGCCTTGACCAAGTGCGATCTTGTCGATGAGACGACGCGCGAAGTGGTCGAGTTGGAAATCCGCGACCTGGTACAGGGAACATTCTTGGAGAATGCTCCGCTCGTCGCCACTTCGGCGCAAAGCGGACAGGGCATTGCAGAACTCAAGGCAGCCATCGCCGAGATGTGTCGGCATGTTGAAGAGCGCCGGGGTCAGCAGTGGTTTCGCCTGGCCATCGACCGCTCGTTCATCGTGCAAGGCCACGGCACAGTCGTGACGGGATCGGTGACTTCCGGCAGCCTGCGTGTGGGCGAAGAAGTAGAATGGCTGCCGCGCGGCCAGCGTGTGCGAGTACGTTCTTTGCAAAATCACGATCGGAGTGTTGAGGAAGTACACGTCGGCCAGCGGGCGGCAATCAATTTGGCCGGCGTCCACCATGAGGATGTGGTGCGCGGTCAGGAATTGGCCACACCGGGATACCTGGCGCCGTCACGGGTGATGACGGTTCGTCTGCATTGCCTGGCCGACATGAAACGGCCGATCAAACACCGCATGCCAGTGCGCTTCCACATCGGCACTGCCGAGATCATGGGTACAGTGGCTCTGCTCGACGCCGACGCCATCGAGCCGGGGCAGTGGGGCTTGGCCCAAGTGTTTCTTGATGAGCCGGCGTTGGGCACATGGGGCCAGCCGTTTGTGGTCCGCGAATCGTCGGCGACGCAGACACTCGGCGGCGGACAGGTATTGCAGCCGGTGGCGCGCAAGATTCGCCGGCGGCACCTCGACATGCTCGAGCGCATCGAACGGCTGTGGAGTGGCGACGCACGCGAGCGGGCCTTGACCGTGGCCTGGTTCGGCGGTTTTGGCGGCTTTACGGTGCCAGACCTGGTGCGCGGCGCCAACATCGGACCGGACGAGGCCGCAGAGTTGGTCGCCGCACTAAAAGATCAAGGCGAGTTGGTGGAAATACCCATCAGCGCGGCGCGGCGGCTGCTTCTGCACAAAGACATGGTGAGCGAGCTGGAGGAGCGCATCCTGGGGGTGCTGGATCGGCTGCACGAGCAATTTCCGCTGATGTCCACGCACGATCGGCAAAAAGTGCAATCGCAGCTCGATTATGTCGGTGACGATGCCCTGATTCATGCGACGGTGGAACGGCTGATCGCCGGCAAGAAATTGGTGGGCGACCTGCGCCGCATCGGCCGCGCCGATTTCAAGCCGAAGCTGAGCGCCAATCTGCGCAAGCTCAAAGACAAGCTGGTGGCAGCCTATCAGGCGGCGCGTTTCCAACCGCCGGAGCCTTCTAGCTTTGCTGGAGCGGCCGGTGGAAACGCCGCCAACCTCAAAGACCTGTTCGATGTCTGCGTCGCCGAGGGTTATTTAGTCCACATTGCGGAGGACATTTATCTACATGTGAACGTCGAAGCCGAGATGCGGCACTTGGTGCGTGCAAAACTCGCCGAAGGCAAGGGACTGACCGTGGCGGAGATCCGCGACATGCTGGGCACGACGCGGAAATATGCCGTGCCGCTGTGCGAATATCTCGATCGTGTCGGCGTGACCCGGCGTGAGGGCGACTTGCGAGTGTTGACAAACTAGATTATGTTGTTACCAGAAGAGCGACTTGAGAGCTTGCTGGGTGAATGTTGCCAACTCGGCAACATCATCGAGGAGTCGGTCGTGACCGCCAAGAATCGTCAGGCACGTCGTGCCTGAACCGGAATTTTCACGTTTCATTTTTCATTTTTCAATTTTCCATATTTTTATGAAAGACAATCCTCTCCGTAATGTGCCTTCGGTCAACGACATCTTGGACGCTCCGTCCGTCCAGGCTCTAGCGGCCTGGCATGCTCATGACACTATCCTCACCGCCATCCGTGCAGAGTTAGAGGAGCTGCGTAAAAGATTGAGCTGCGGGGAAACAAGGGACGGCCAGAGCGATCCTTTGGCCATCGCCGCGCGTGTGGCGGCTCGTCTGGAGCACCAAGGACAGGCCAAGCTGCGAACCGTCATCAATGCCACCGGCATCATTCTGCATACCAATCTTGGCCGTTCGCCGCTTGCAGAGGAAGCGGCCAAAGCGGCGTATGAGGCAGGGCGCGGCTATCTCAATCTGGAGCTGGATCTCGACAGTGGTAAGCGTTCGTCGCGGCAACTCGCCATCCGTGAATGGGTGTGCCAGCTGACCGGAGCGGAGTCGGCCACCGCCGTCAACAACAACGCCGCCGCCACAGTCATCGTGTTGCGTACCGTAGCCAAGGGCAAGGAAGTCGTCATCTCGCGCGGGCAGCTTATTGAGATTGGCGGCAGTTTTCGCATCCCCGACATCATGAGCGTCAGCGGTGCCATTCTCCGCGAAATTGGCACCACGAACATCACGCGCCTGAGCGATTACGAACGAGCCATCGGCCCCAACACCGGTGCGCTGTTGCAGGTGCATTCGAGCAATTATCGCATCTCTGGCTTCACCAGGTCGGTGCCGCTGGCGGAACTGACAGCGTTGGGCAAGAAATACGGTTTGCCGGTGATCGATGACATCGGCAGCGGGGCGCTGGTGGACTTTGCGCGTTTCGGCTTTCGAGGCGAGCCAATGGCGCGAGCGAGCATCGCCGCAGGCGCCGATCTCGTGCTTTTCAGCGGCGACAAACTGCTGGGCGGCCCTCAAGCCGGCATTATCGCCGGCCGCAAGGAATGGATACAAAAGATCGAAAAAGATCCTCTCATGCGCGCTTTCCGTCTCGACAAGATGACGCTGGCCGCCCTGGAAGCGACGCTGCGGCTATATCTGCACGAAGAGCGCGCCTTGCGCGAAGTGCCGGTGTTGCGCTTGTTGAGTATGCCGCTGGAGGAATTGCACCAGCGAGCCGAACGACTGGCCGAGCAGCTGCGCAGTCTCGCTGGATTGGCCTCGGTGACAACGGTGGAGGATGTCGCCTATGTCGGCGGCGGTTCGTTGCCAGACCAGAGCATGAAATCGTGGGTCGTCGAGATTGAGGCCAACTCCTTCAGCGATGCCGAACTGGCTCGGCGTCTACGCTTGGGCAATCCGGCTGTCATGGCCCGGCTGCGTGGCGGCAAGTTGGTGCTCGATGTCCGCACCATCTTCGCCCATCAGGAAGAGCTGCTGATCGAGGCCATGCGAAACGCTCTTGGCCCCAAAGACTAACCACAGAGCCATAGCGAACACAGATACACGATTTCGATGTTGCTGTCTCTTTCTTCCTCCCCCCAAGGGGGAGGAAGTTGAGGCGGATAGCCCTTATTTTTCTTCTCTTTATTTTATCTTCTTTGTGTTTTTTCTCTGTGTTCTCTATGACTCTGTGATTAGTCTTGTCCATTTAGTCGCCGATGAGTCGGCGGCGAACGGCTTCAACTTGCTTATCGTCCCAGCGTGGTTGGGGTTCGCGCACCAGGCGGGCTACCAATTCGACGCCCTTGTGGCTGCGCAATACCATCCAATGCGTACTGTTGAAAGGATAGGCCGGGATGCCTTGTTTCTGCAAATCGGGCGGATATTGCGAGTGGTTGGACACCACACCATCGCCGACGACCGAGCCAGTACCGACGATGCAGGCAAACTCAATGTGCCGCGGAATTTCTTTGTCAGCCCGCTGTGACAGACTGCGGCGACGGGCCGGCTTGGTTAACGAAGTGAGGAAGTCGATTTGATTGGCCCGCACCGTTTGCCATTTCGCCCAGCTGGAGCCCGTGTTGGGCGTACATACCTGAATTACTTTGGTCACGCCGCAATCGGGGTGGTCTTCGACGAACTGCCGGGCGATAACGCCGCCGGCGCTGTGGCCGATCAGCACAATCTCGCGGTAGCCATCTTGCCGAAGTTTCCGCACTTGCTTTTCCAGTTCCGGACATTCGGCGATGTCGTCGGCACTGACCGTCTGAGCGTAGGCGAAAGCGAACACGTCTGCTTCTTGGGCCAGATGTTTGACCAACAAGGAATTGGGTTGTTGCCAGGCGTGCAGCTGGGCCCGGCCGACACTGGTTTTGCTGAACGGATGAACAAATAAACCGTGAATCAACACCACAGCCCGCGTATTCTGGGCGGCGTTCCACCATTGTCGCTGCAACGGGGCGGAGGCGACCTGGACGAATTGGGTTTCGATCGTCTCTGCGGAGGCGAACAAGAGCACTAGAATGGATAAGGTTGTGTACATGACGCCCTCCCGGCTTCCCAAGCGGTATCTCTGCTAACTGTAGCGCACGTTTGCGCGCAGAAGTCAAGTTCAGCTGCCGTTCGCTCGTATAGGAGCCGAGTGCGGAACAGCATTTTCTGCTACCATCGGAAAACTCGGCAAAAGGCGTCCTCTTGTTTTCGCAGGAAAAAAGGGTAATTTCGGCACCGCTTCACGGAGAGAGTAACATCCTTTCTTCCGGCCGTTTGAACTTGAGTTGCCTGCGAGCCAGCAATAAGACAAAGTAGATGCTTGGGATAGTTGCCAAAAACGAGAAGAGAGAGAAAATCATGGGCGTGCTCGCCGACTGGCAGATTCAGCGAGAGATCAAGATTGAGCCGTTTGCCGAGAGCGCTGTGCGGCCTGGAGTCATTTCCTACGG
>JAJPHU010000252.1 GCA_021325115.1 Planctomycetota bacterium
CGATGATGACAGTGGCCATGCACCAGCGCCCGACGTTCCAGGCGTGGCGGCTGCCAGATCTGGTAATCGGGGATTTTTTCATCCAGGAACTCGCTAAAGTAGAAAACTTGGTTATGCAGCCGGTGAGCGTCGTAATTGCTTGCCAGGAGGTTAATCATTTCATCGCGGAAGACGGAGGCGCAGCTCGGTTCCAAGACGACTATCGGGATGCCGGCTTCAATCTGCGGCTGGAGCGTTGCGAGAATGTTGTGCAGTAAATTCTTGGCCAGGTCCAACATACCGAAGTCATACAAGGGCCGACCGCAACACAAGTTGGCCTGCGGTACCCAGACCTGGAAGCCGGCGTGCTCCAGCACCTCCACGGCGGCCTGGGCGACTTCGGGATGGAAATAGTTGTTGAACGTATCGGGCCACAAAATTACCGGCGGCTTGCCTTCGTTACGGATCGCGCGCCGGGCGAACCAATCCTTGAACGTCTGGCGGGCGAACGGCGGCATACGGCGATGCGGTGAGATGCCGCCAAGGAACTTGGAGAGCCTGCTCAGGCCCGGCGTCTGGCTGAAGAAGTTGGCCAGGTCCGGCGCCAACGACGCCAGCCGCGCCCACCAGGGGATCAAGCCCATCGCATAGGCGTGCCGCGGTCGCAGCCGCCCTTCGTAGTAGTGCGAGAGAAATTCGGCCTTGTAGGTGGCCATGTCTACGTTAACCGGACATTCGCCCTTACACCCCTTGCAGGCCAGGCACAAATCGAGCGATTGGCGGACTGGCTCGCTCCGCCAGCCGTCCGTCAGCACCTCGCCGTTCATCATCTCCCACAGAAGCCGCGCCCGGCCGCGCGTGCTGTGCATCTCCTCGCGTGTGACCTGATAGCTGGGACACATGACCTGGCCGCTCTCTTTGCGGCACTCACCGACGCCAACGCAACGCAAGCTGGCCCGGGCGAACGAATGCTTGTCCTCCGGGAATTGGAAATGCGTCGAAAGGCTGGGCGGACTGTAATCGGGGCCGATACGCAGATTGTCGGTGACGCGATAGGCATCGATCTTTTTGCCCGGATTCATCTTCCCTTCCGGGTCCCAAATATGCTTGAATTCGCGCATAGCCTGATACAGCGTTTCGCCAAACATCTTGGGCAGGAACTCGCCGCTGGCTTGGCCGTCGCCATGTTCGCCGGACATCGAGCCGCCCAGACGCGTGACTAGTTCGACGGCCTCTTCCAGGAACGAGCGCCATTTCTTGATTCCCGGGGCGGTATACAAGTCGAAATCGATGCGGCAGTGGATGCAACCCTGGCCGAGATGACCATATAGCGACGGCTCATACTGGTACTTGTGAAGCAGCTTGCGCAACTCGCGCAAGTAATCGCCCACTTTTTCGGGCGGCACTGCCGAGTCTTCCCAGCCGGGCCAGTTGTCGGGCTTGCCGGGGACCCAGGCCGTAGCCCCCAGGCCGCCTTCACGGATCTTCCAGATCATCTCCACTTCTTCCGGGTCGTCGACGAGCTTCATGGTCGGCGGATGGGGCTGCTTCTGCAGCATTTCCATGCAGCGCCGCGCCTGGGCTTCAGCGTCTTCCTTGCTGTCGCCACTAAACTCGACGAGCAAGAAGCCCCTGCCTTCGGGCAAGAGCGCGACCTGTTTGCGATGATGGCCCTTGATCATCAGGTACTCAATCAGCAAATGGTCCAGCCCTTCCAGGGCGGTGGGATTGAGCGGCAGAATATCAGTGACGTGATCGCCGGCACTGTACACGTCGGGATAGCCGAGCACGAGCGTGACGCGGTCCTGCGGCTCCGGCACCAGATGCAGCGTCGCCTCCAAGATGCTGACGCAAGTGCCTTCCGAGCCGACCAGGGCGCGGGCCAGATGGCAGTGGTGTTCGGGCAGAAGATATTCAAGGTTGTAGCCGGAAACGCGGCGCGGCAGCTTGGGATAGCGGCGGCGAATCTCCTCGCCATACTTGTCAACCAAGGCTTTGATCTGGGCGTAGATCGCGCCGATGCGACCGCCTTGACGAATCATGCTTTCCATCTTGTCAGGCGATGTCTCGCCGACGCACAAGCGCACGCCGTCGTAGGTGAGAATCTCCAGCTCATGCGTGTTGTCGGCGGTACGGTAGCCCATGCCGTGCTTGGCGGCCAACAGCGAATGGGTGCCGCAGGAATCGTTGCCCAGCATCCCGCCGATGGCGCAATGGCTGTGCGTGGCCGGGTCCGGGCCAAACGTCAGCTGATGCATTTTCTTGGCTGTGCTGCGCAGCGTATCCAGCACGCAGCCCGGCTCGACAGTCCCCAACCGCCGATCGGGATCGACATGCAAGACGTGATGCATGTACTTGGTGAAATCCATGACGACAGCCACGTTGCAGCACTGGCCGCGCAGGCTGGTGCCGCCGCCACGCGACAGGACTGGCGCCCCATACTTGCGGGCCAAGGCCATTGTTTGCACAACGTCTTCTTTACTGCGCGGAAGGACGACACCGATGGGCGCTTGGCGATAGTTAGAGCCATCGGTCGCATACAGCGCCCGGCTGCCGTCGTCGAAGCGAACTTCACCCGCGATGCTCTTGCGCAGCTCGCGCTCCAGTTCGCGGGCCGCGTCTGGCGAGATGGCGGTTCGGCTGTCATCGCGGTGTTGCCGCTCGAAACGCATTGTCTCGTTCTTCTTTCGCTGGATGGTCAGCTCGTTGGGCGGATTCAACAGGGGAAGACTAATCATGGCTCTCCTCGATAATTGAGCCGCGACCGTAAGGAAGCGGCAATGCTGACCGCGTCCCTTACGGTCGCGGCTTGGATGTATGGGACGAGATCCTAGCTTTTCCAAATCAAGTAACGTTCGGCGTCTGCGTGTTTGAATTCCAGTCCCATGCCGGGACGGGACAGATCGGGGCATAAGGCGCCCTGCCGGAGCGTTGGGGTACCATCGAATAACATCGATTCCATGCGCGAATGATCGTGGAAATACTCCATCGGCCGAAGCGGTATGGTGGCCAGGCAAGGGTGCAGCGAGGCCGAAGGGGCGCAGTGAGCCGATAGTTCCAGACAGTGAGCGGAGCATAAAGCGCCGACTTGCAGAAAGCCGGTGACGCCGCCGCAGCGTGTGACATCAGCTTGCAGTACATCCACTGCTTCGGCGTTGAGCATGTTCTGGAAGTAATGCAGATCGTAGCCGTACTCGCCAGCGGCGATGTCCATACCGCCCGGTCCTCGATTGCGGATCAGATGCAGGCCGGCGAGGTCGTCGCTGGAGACCGGCTCCTCGAACCAGACCACGCCGAACTCTTCGTGCAGCCGATGCGCGAAGGCCAATGCCTGCTTGCGGCGGAAGGCGCCGTTGGCATCAACGTATAGCTCGACGTTATCGCCGATGGTTTGACGCGCCGCTCGTACACGTTCCCAATCGTCCTCCGGCTGACTGCCGATTTTCATTTTGACGCGTGAGATGCCCTGCTCTACCCAACCGCCCAGCTGTTCTTGCAGCTTCGTGTTCGAGTATGAAGTGAAGCCGCCGCTGCCATAGACCGGTACCGATTCGTGGGCGCCGCCCAACAACGTTACTAGCGGTAGATCGAGAAAACGGGATTTGAGGTCCCATAAGGCGAGATCGATGGCGGAAATCGCCATCGATGAGATGCCAGGCCGGCCATTATTGCGAATGGCCTGGACCACTTCGCCCCAGATGCCGGGAATGTTCAGGATATCGCGGCCCTCGATCTTCGGAGCTAGCTTGCTGTGGATCAGGTGGGCGATGGCCTCATTGCCGTAGGTGTAGCCTAGGCCAGTTTGTCCGCCGCCCGCAATTTCGACCAGTACCAGTGTCGTGCTGTCCCACGAGGCCGTACCGTCCGCCTCCGGTTGGTCGGTGGGGATTTTGTAGACGGAAACATGAATCTGCTCGATAGCAGCGTGCGTCGCTGTCGCGGTGGCAGGCATGGTTGCTCTCCCGTTTTCAGCTCGGAGTTCTGAGTGTTGAGGAAGACGGCTTTCTTCCTCAGCACTCAGAACGCGGAACTTTTACACCACTTCCTTGATCTTGTTCTCCAGGACCGTCTTGATGATCTCCGGAGCATATTTCTCACCGCGGATTAGCGCTTTGGCGAAATGATAGGCTTGCGATATCTGCACATGACCGGGCATCGGTGGTTCTTGCGCATCGATCACGGCTTGAACGACCGCCGGGCCGGACACGGCGAACGCCATCTTGAGCGTCTCCTCGGCTTTCTGGGGATCGTCGATGGTGAAGCCGGGACAGCCAACCGCCTCGGCGTACTTGGCGAAATCAATCGGATGCAAATCACAGCCGAATTCGGGATTAGCTTCCATGACCATCTGTTCCCATTTGATCTGGCCAAGTGTGTTGTTCTTGATGATGACCACTTTGACCGGCAGCTTGTATTTGACGATGGTGGCTAATTCTCCCATGAGCATGGTGAAGCCGCCATCGCCGCTGTAGCAGAGGATCTGCCGGCCCGGGTAAGCGATAGCCGCACCGACCGCGTAGGGCAAACCGTTGGCCATGGTCGCCAACATGCCGGTGCAGGTGAACCATTGCCGATCGCGCATTTTGATGAAGCGAGTGGCCCAGGTGGTCACAGTGCCGCAATCGCTGACAACAATGGCATCGTCGGCCAGGAACTTGTTGAGCAGTGCGGTAACGACCTGCGGTTTCATGGGCTTGTCCATGCGTGCCGCTTGCTTTTCCATCAACTGGTTCCACTCGTCCCGGCTCTTTTGGATCTTCTCCAGGAAGCTCTTGTCTGCCTTGGGCTGGACCATGCTCATCAGCGCTTCCAGGACGCGGCGCGCATCACCGACCAGTGGTACATCCACGGGGTAACGCAGGCCAATATGGGTAGCATCGATATCGATCTGCACGCACCTGGCCTGTCCCGGGATGGGCAAAAACTGGTGATAGGGAAAGTTGCTGCCGACAATGAAGAGCGTATCACACTCTTTCATGGCGTCCTGCGAAGCTGCGGTGCCGAGCAGGCCCAGACCGCCCATAACATTGGGGTGGTCATCGGGGACCGCTCCTTTGCCGAGCAAAGCGTAGATGATCGGGGCCGCCAGTTTCTCGGCCGCCTGGATGACTTCATTCCGCGCCCGGTAAGCGCCACGGCCGATAAGCAGGGCCACTTTTTTGCCTTGGTTGAGGATGTTGGCAGCCTGGTGCAATAGCTCGTGCGAAGGCATCGGATTGGGCGGAGCGAAGGTATCACCGCTGTGTTGGGGGATATTCATCTTGGAGTGGCTCTGGGTCTGGACGGTCCACTCCTGAATGTCCTTGGGGATGGTGATGTGCGACACCGTGCGTCGGGCCAGGGCCGTGCGGATGGCCTCATCCACCACGTTCTCAACGTGAGTCGGCCCCATGATGCGCTCGTTGTACAGAGCCACATCCATGAACACTTTATCGAGATCGACATCTTGCTGGAAATGGGTGCCGATCAGGTCGTGGAAGGTGTGGCCGGTGATGGCCAAGACGGGCTGGCCGTCATATTTGGCGTCGTACAGGCCGTTAAGCAGATGAATGCCGCCTGGCCCGGAAGTGGCCAGGCACACGCCCAGGCAGCCAGTAGTCTTGGCGTAGCCGCAGGCAGCGAAAGCCGCCGCTTCTTCATGCCGCACCTGGACGAATCGGATCTTGTCTTGATGGATTCGCAACGCCTCAAAGAGGCCGTTGATGCCGTCGCCGGGAAGGCCAAAAATCACTTTGACATTCCAGTCGATCAATCGTTCCACCAGCAGGTCGGCCACAGTCTTTGCCATGTTGAGATCTCCTTTTCGGTTTTCCGTCAACGGAACGCTGGAAAATGAACAGCGAACACGGAACGGTAAGCAAAAATCTTGCAAATGGGATGCCCGCTTGACGGGCCGGAAGCGTCAGCGACGGATAACGAGCCGGAAATGTCAGCGATGGACAACGAGCTGGAAGCGTCAGCGACGGATTCCCGCCATCGCTGACGCTTCCAGCTCGTTATTTCGTGAGGAAGACACGACGGCGCGGCAACTTCTCGATCAGCGCTTCCGGCTGGCCGAGATTCGCCATCAACAGATAATCGGGATTGGCCGCTAGCCAAAGGGAAAGGTCGATGGCTTGGTAATGGCCGCTGTTGAAAGCGATCAGCACCCGCGCCGGCTTATCGTTGCTGGCGTTTTCGATGGAGTGGCCGTAGCCGGTCGGAATGTAACCGACATCACCGGCATCGAACGTTTCCTCGCGGTAACGACCATGGGCGCCGAACAAAGTGACGCGGACTCGGCCGGAAATGACGTATTGCCATTCATCAGCGTTGGGATGCCAGTGCAGCTCGCGCAGACCGCCGGGGTTGAGGTCGAGGATAACGCCGGTGATGGTTGTGGAGATAGGAAAGCGTTCTTGGCCGACGCGCCATTCGCGACCGCCGCTATGCAGCGAGTGCGGCTCCTCGGCCAACATGCGGAACTTGTGCGAGACAGGCGGCGGATTGAGCACACGGCGATGCTCCGGTTGAATTTGCTCCGGCGGCACCGGTCCACGCGCGAAATACACCTCGTTCTTGGGAAATCTGGTGAAGGCTTCCTCCGGGAGGCTGAGATTTTTGGCCAGCAAGCGAGACGGCGTATGACCAATCCAATCGGTGATGCTGAAGGTGCCGAACTCCGAGAAATAGCCGTTGTCGAAAACGAGGATGAAGTGGCAGGGTTTGTTGCCCAGGCACTGAATTGAATGGCCGTGGCCGCGTGGAAAATACCAGATGTCGCCGGGATCAAAGTCGTTGGTTTCGGCGCGCCCTTCCGGATCGACGACCGTGGTACGGCAGCGGCCCTCGACAACAAAGGCCCATTCGGCGGCAGTGGCGTGCCAGTGCAGTTCGCGCATGCCGCCCGGTTCTAGCCGCATGGACACGCCAGCAATGCCTTTGGAGATGGGCAACTGTTTGACTGTGGCCTCGCGGGCCGAGTTGCCCCCCTGGACTTTGGCTTCCGACTTCTCCAGGGCGAAGCGGAACGTCGGCAGCTCCTCGCCGTCGAGCAGAGGATCGGGCTGATTGGCTGTGGTATTTGGGGCCGGTTGCGCCATCACTTCTTCCTCCCTCAGGCCCGCCGCGGCAAGCGTCGAGCCGAGTAAAAATCCGCGCCGTGTCAGCTCGGACATGGGGTCTCCTTTATTTATCTGCGAACAATCGAGCCGCGACCGTAAAGGATCGAAAGAGCAACCGCTCCCTTATGGTCGTGGTTCTGATTTGACCGAACGGGTGAAATCACGGCGAATCGTCTCTCCGGCTTGAACGAGGATACGCTGCGTTTGTTCTACCGGTTTGCCGTCTTTGGTCCAACGGAGGCGCATCTGGTAGCTGTACTTTTTTCCCGGTGTCAAGGGCGGCGAGAAGAAATAGCGTGTTTCGCCGGTTTGCCTGGTCTTGACGCCGTTGACCCAGATTTCGGCATCTGCGGGAACACGCACCCAGATATGCGCTTTGTTGTCTGCTCCCATCTCTCTGGCCGTTAAGAACGGCGGCAAATAGCCGCCGCCAATCCCGACTCCCACGTTTGCCGGCGACGGCGGCGCCTGGGATGCCTTCGAGATCGTGTTGGGGGCCATGCCTGGCACCGGCACAGTTATCTGCGAGGGATGGTAGCTCTGCGGTGCCGTGCCCCAGTAAGGATACGACGAGCCACTCGGATTGGTTGCTTGCCCCTGCACCGAGCTGGCCGCGATAGCAGCGACAACAAGTGCTCGCCCTAGGGGAACGAGACTATTCATGGCTGTTCTCCTCTCTCTCCTCATTGTATGTAAGGATAGGGCAAAAATTATTCCCACGGATTCCGTTGCCAGCTCGCCGCTGTTGGATGGATCTCGTTCCGCTCGTCTCTCCTTACACCGGCTACACTCAAGGGCGTTTCCCTCTCTGCCGATTTTAGGGAGAGAGGGTATCCACATCGAGCACCGAGAGTGGATGGCGGATTATGTATTCTGGGGGAGGCCGGTCAATCTGCTGGCCCGGTTTGTTGATGCTCCTGCTGGTTCTATTGAGCGGTTGCCTGAGCAATCGCGAACAGATCGAGCAGGCGTTGATCGCTTATCGTCCGCCTCCTGCCCATCTTGTCCAGGTCGCCGCGCAGTATCGCGCCCGTTGTCCCGATCTGCTTCAGGTGGACATAGCTGGCTTGCCGCGCTACAGCGGCCCGCAGCGCATTGGTCCGGATGGCTGTATCGACCTGGGCGACGCCGGCCGGCTGCCAGTCGATGGCGCAACGGTTCCGGAAATTATCCGTATGGTGGCCGAGTGCATCGGTGTAGCGCCCGAACAAGTTCGCGTTTCCGTCGCCGAGTACAACAGTCAATATCTTTACGTGTTCGGCCAGGTCGCGGGTAGCCAGCGTGCCGTGCCATATCAGGGGCCAGAAACCGTGCTGGACTTGCTGCATCGTGTCGGCGGGCTTCAACCAGGCGCGGCCGTAAGCGAGGTCACGGTCATTCGTCCGCACGTGGCCGAGGGCAAGACGCCGGAAGTCTTTCACATCGATTTGGCCGCCATTGTCCTCCGCAATGATCCGGAAACGAACCTCCTTCTGCAACCGTTCGATCAAGTACACATCGGCCAATCGCCACGCTCATCGTACCGCGATTGCCTGCCGCCGTGGCTGCGTTCGGTTTTGGGCAAATTGAGCCACGGATTACATGGTTGAATTTGCCGAAAACCGGCTTGCGATTTCACGACCACCTCGCTATATCTCGCCGCCTTCATGGGGGAATTCCGGTACAGGGAGGCGAAAGGGATGCCGGCGCGCAAGAAAGTTCAGTCCACCCGGCGCGGGTGGCGTGGAATTGCAATCCTCGGCGGATGCCTCGCCCTAATTGCGGGGACAGGGTACTGGATTCGCAGCAGCCTGTTGCCGCGAGCCGATGCACAAACACCTATCCCCACTACCAAACAGGCCCCTGTAGCGACTGTCGCCGACCAACCTCCCTCCGATTACTCGCGCCGTGTCGTCGCCTATCTCTACGATAATGAACCGATTACCCGCGAACAGTTCGGTGACTACCTCATCGAGCGCCATACCGATAAGCTCGACTTGCTCATCAACAAACGCATCATTGATGATGCCTGCCGGCTCTACAACATCGAAGTCAGCGGCGGCGAAGTTGAAAGCGCCCTTGCTGAGCAATTGCAGGGCTTTGCCATCGATCAAAATACCTTCGTCAATACCATCTTGGCACGTTATCACAAGAACATCCACGAGTGGAAAGAAGACGTGATCCGTTCGCGCTTGCAGATGGCCAAGCTGTGCAAGAGCCGCGTCCATATCAGCGATGAAGAGCTGCGCAAGGCGTTCGAGGCCGCCTATGGCGAAAAGGTCGAATGTCAGATCATCCTCTGGCCCAAGACCAAGGAAGGCAAGGAGCAAGCACTCGCGGAATATGCCCAGATCCGCGATAACGCCGAGGCCTTCGATCGGCGGGCCAAGGCCCAGACGGTCAAGCCACAGCTGGCGGCCACCGCCGGCAAAGTCCGCCCCTTCGGACGCTATGTCATGGGCGACGACAATTTCGATCGCATTGTTTTTCGTCTTCAGCCCAATGAAGTCAGCGAAGTGTTCGAGACCATCGACGGACCTATCGTGGTCAAGTGCCTGCGCCATATACCGCCCGATACGTCCATCCGCTTTGAGTCCGTCCGCGACAAGTTGACCAAGGAAGTGGAGGAGAAAAAAATTGCCGGCGAGATGCAGACGGCGTTCGATACCTTGAAACGCCAGGCCAATCCCCAGAAATTGCTGCACAAGAAAAACAAGGCCGAAGACCCGGACGGCCTGCCGCCCTGCGATCCCAGTCAACGTTCGCGGCAAATCGTTGCCGTCTATCATTCCCTTGCCGAAGGGAGCAATGAGCAGATACCAATCACCCGCGAGGATTTCGGCGAATTTCTCATCAATCGCTATGGCGCCGAACAGATCGACTTTCTCATCAACCGCATCATCATCGACAAGGCGTGCCAGGCGCGCAGCATTACCGTGACGCCGGAAGAGATTGAGACCAGCCTGAATGATGACCTGAAAAAAATGGGCAACATCGACCTGAAAACATTCGAGAAAGACTTCCTCGGTCCCTACAACAAGAACATCTACGAGTGGCGCGAGGACGTGGTACGTCCGCGGCTGTTGATGGCCAAGCTGTGCCGCGACAGTGTCAAAGTCACCGACCAGGACTTGCAGCAAGCCTTCGAGGCCGAGTACGGCGAGAAGCTGGAAGGTCGCATGATCCTTTGGCCTTCAGACCAGACGAGGTATGCCATGATGCAGTACACGCGCATCCGCGACAATCCCGATGCCTTCAACGAGATGGCCCAGCATCAAGCCAGCAGCACCTTGGCCGCCAAGGGCGGCAAGATCGGCCCGTTCGGCCGTGGCTCTTTGGGCAACAAGGACGTCGAGGACGAAGCGTTCAAGCTGCATCCGGGTGAAATGACCACGCTTCTGGAGACACCGGAAGGCAACGTCGTCTTCAAGCTGGACAAGCGTTATCCTCCTAATAAGTCCGTAACACTGGATTCGGTGCGTGAGAAACTGACGCGCGAGGTCTTTGAGCGCAAAGTGCAGCGCGAGATGCAAACAGCCTTCCAGGCGCTGCGTGAAAAAGCCCGGCCCAAAGTCATGCTCAAGGATTCCCACAAACCAGAGGACATCACCGCTACCACGAAGAAACTGCTCTCGGATGCACCTGAGAAACCGAACACGCCGCCGCGGTAACATTCATCCGTTCCTCGGTTAGTGGCGGTGCGGAGCGCGTTTCCGTTCCGCGCCGCCACTAACCGAAAATCAACCAGCCGTTCGATGAACAGGAATCGCACCTATGAGGAAGACTATTCACGCTCTTTTTTGTCTCTCTATTTGCACTTCTTTCCTTCCGGCGGCCAAGCCCGTCTGGGAAATCGACGACGTAATTCTCACGGAATCGATTCAGGATCTCCAGGTGTCACCGGATGGCCGCTGGATTGTCTGGGTCCATGTGGCGCCCGACAAAGAACACGAGGAATGTATCGGCAACCTGGTGCGTCTCGACCTGGCCACGGGGCGCGAAACCATCCTCACACGCGGCAACGAGAGGTGCTTCCATCCGCGTTGGGCGCCGGATGGGCAATACCTTGCCTTCCTTCGCGCCCACAATGACAAAAATCAGATCTGGCTCATCGATCCCAGCGGCGGCGAAGCGTGGCCACTGACGGAATGGCCGTCCGACATCCTCCAGTTCGAGTGGGCCGGTCCCGATATGCTCGTCTTCGCCGCCCAAGAGACGCCGACCCTGCACGCCCGCACGCTCACAGAAGCAAAAGATGACAGCATCGTTGTCGAAGATGAACGCCATGAGCCGCCGGTGCGGTTATTCCGCATCGAGACAGCGTCCAAGAAGGTGACGCGGCTGACCGATAATGATGATCGCATCGACAAGCTGGCTGTTTCACCCGATGGCCGCTATGCCGTCGCCATCCACCAGCGCAGCCTGCGCTACAACTATGATAATAAGATTAAACCGATCGTCTTGCTGCACGATCTGCATAAGGGACACGCGCGGCAGCTGTTCGCCGAGCCACACTGGAACATCCAGCATTTCTACTGGTCGCCGGACAGCCGCGGATTTTACGCTCTCAATCTGCACAACAGCCAGCCGCGCTTCGCTCAGGCCGGCATCCTGCACCTGTATTACTTCGACCGGGCCAGCAATACGGTGCTGCCTGTCGATTTAGCCTGGGAGCGTGGCCTGGCCGAGCAGGAGGACGGCGATGATACACCGGCCCTGACGGTGACACGCGAGGGCTTCATTGCCCTGTTAGCCGACGGCGTTCGTACCAAAATCGCGCGCTACACGCGCGTCGGCAACGATTGGCGACGCGAATGGCTGAGAGGCGAACACGCCGATCACATTTTCGATGTGCAGGCCAGCACAGACGGTAGGACGCTGTTTTACGCCTATTCGACGGCCCGCACGCCAACGCAATGGTATCGCGCCGCGCTGGACGGTTCGCGTCTGGACAAACCACGCCCCTTCGCCGTCCTCAATCCGCGTCTACGGCAGCTGCGGCACGCACGTACAGAAGTCGTGTCCTGGAAGGGAGCGCATGGCGACTTGGTGCAAGGTCTTCTCTATTATCCGCATGATTATCGAGAGGGGGCGAAATATCCGCTGGTAGTGATGATCCACGGTGGCCCCGCCGCCGCCGACCGCGACGCCTGGGAAGAATGGTGGACGTGTCCCGCGAACCTTGTTTGCCAGCGCGGCGCCTTCGTGCTCAAAGCGAATTATCACGGCAGTTCCGGCTACGGCCTGAAATGGTTGGAATCGATCACGCATGGCCGCTATGGAGATTTAGAAACTATTGATATCGAAAAAGGGGTTGATTCTCTGATCGCCCGCGGTCTCGTCGATCCAGCACGGCTGGCCGTGTCTGGTTGGTCCAACGGCGCCATCTTGGTCAATCTCCTGATAGTGCGGACAACGCGCTACAAGGCAGCAGTTGCTGGCGCCGGTAACGTCGAGTACATTAGTGATTGGGCCAATTGTGAGTTCGGCGATGCTTTTAATCGCTATTATCTTGACGCTTCGCCGTTGGAGAATCCTCTTCTCTATCTCGTTAAATCGCCGTTCTATCGTCTCCAGCGCGTCCGCACACCCACTTTGATTTTCTTCGGTAGCGACGATCAGACTGTGCCGGTGCATCAGGGCTGGGTGCAGTATCGTGCCTTGCAGCAGATTGGCAAAACAGATGTGCGTTTTGTCCTCTTCCCCGGTGAAAAACATTCGCTCACAAAGTTGGCCCATCAGCACCGCAAAGTGAAAGAAGAATTGGCCTGGCTGGACCGCTATTTGTTCGCTTCCATGGCTCCAGCGAATCCCTCCCTCAAGGCGGATTCCCCTCTGGCCTGGGCGCTCCAGCGTCGGCAAGCGCGTCGGGACGGCAGCCGTTACGGCGTGCGGGTCAAAGGCCGGCTCCTGCCGGAAATTGTGACCTATGGCGAGCGGCGCATCGGCCGCTTCGAGGTGACGCGCGCTCAGTTTGCCGAATTCGATAAAACCTACAGGGTCGAACCGGGGCACGAGAACTATCCGGCCAACGGCATTACTTTCGAGCAAGCCCAAAATTATTGCGCCTGGCTGAGCAAGCAGACCGGGCGCACCTATCGCTTACCTACCGAAGAAGAGGCGGAAGAGCTGTACGAACACAGCGAAGGTGGGGAAAACACGCTGGATCATTGGGCCGGCTACGCCGTCAACCCTGACGATGCTGCCCGCCTGCGCGAGCTCTTGACGAAACAAGACGGCGAGGCGCTATTGTTGAAGGAAGTCGGCTCTTTCCGCGCCACAGGCGGAGAAGAAGCGGTGTTCGATCTGGGCGGTAACGTGGCCGAGTGGGTGACGACGAAGGACGGCAAAGGCGCCGTACGCGGCGGCAGCGCCGATGCGCCGTCCGATAGCAAACAGAAGAAAAACCTGGCGGCGGCGAGCTATCGGGGCTTTCGTGTGGTCGAGGAGATAGGCAATAGTAGGAGATAGGCAATAGTAACTAATGTTTTGCTCGGCGGCCGGTATCGCCAGGAACCTTGGCTTGTGCCAATCGCGAGGCAGACGCACCGCGGAGAAGCCCCTCCGTGCTCAGGTCTTCATCGATGTCTGGCCAAGGGGTGCCGTAACCGCCCCCTGCAATGCATCGGTTCTTTCGCTGAGCCATCGTGGCATTGGAATAAGCGCGGATACCAAGCTCTTGAGACCGCACATGCTACGGTATTTTCCTTTGGTTCATCATTCAAGCGTAATTCTCAGCAAAAAGCAGGTTGGATAATTCAATTCTGCGCCGGCGGCTGATCCGTCATGCCTCGGTGGGACGGCGGAGGCGACTCATCAGTGAAGTTGAAATTTGGATCGGGCGTTTGGGCTGCGTCGGTAGGATGATGCCTCTGCTCCCATTTCTTGTTGGCACGGGCGATCTCGGCGGCGCGCTGCTTGGCCCGATAAGAACGCATCCACCACCAGCGATGGAGATTGTACAACACCAAGAGCAGCATTAACCAGGTCCAGGAAAAATCGTGGCCCTTCAGCCACATGCGGTAGCGCGCCGGACCGACGTAATGTTCGTAGATCAGCAACATCACGGCGCAAATCAGCCAGAAGAGAGCCAAGAACAGATTCATATTATCATTGTTCCCCGCGACGGCTGGCTTGACAACGGCGGTTTTCTTGTAGCAACAGAGCATCCGCGTTCGTACAACACTTCATGAACCGGAAACGTAAGCGATGGAGAGTTCACCGTCGCTTACGCTCCTGACTCGTTAGATGAGGTTTCCATGCCGACTCCCCCCGTCTCTGCCGCCGATCTGGACTTGCTGCGTCGCTATGATACGCCGACTGTGTGCAACGTGGTCGAGCTGTTCGACTTGTATCCGCGTAGCTACGGCTACATGGATCGCCGCATTCAGGCGTGCTATCCCAAGCTGCCGCCGATGGTCGGCTTCGCCACCACGGCCACGTTTCGCGCCGCCGATGCGCCGAAAGCCGGCTGCGCCTATTCGGGTCTCGTCGAACAGATCGAATCGTTCGCCCAGAGTTTGCAGCCGCCGGTTGTCGTGTTTCAGGACATCGACAATCCGCCGGTGGCGGCTACTTTCGGCGAGGTGCTGTGCAGCACCTACAAAGCATTCGGGGCAGCCGGCCTCATCACCAGCGGCGCCGGCCGCGATCTCGATCAGGTCGAGGCGCTGCAATTTCCCTGTTTTTGTGATGGCTTTATCTGCGCCCATGGCTATTGTTATTTTCCGCAGATCAACGTGCCGGTCCACGTCGGTGGTTTGACGATCCACCCCGGCGATCTGTTGCACGGCGACCGCAACGGTGTCACGCGCATCCCCATCGAGATTGCCTCCGCTGTGGCTCATGCCTGCGCGGAATATGCGGCTGCGGAGGCGGTGGTGTTGACTTATCTAAAATCGGAGCACATCGATACCCAAGGCTATGCCCGCGCACGCAATGAATGCCGTGAACGCATCGAGGCGCTGGCGCGGCGTTTAAAACGTTGACAGATTATGCTGCCCGCAAATGCGTTTCATGCTGACGTATCATAGTCAGCACTGCTTCGGCTGCGCGCGCGCAGGCGCCGGGCACGGCCACGCGCTGGCGCAGAACGGCCAACTCACCGCACAATGCTTCGTAGGCGGAGCGATCGTTCAACCAATGCAAAACATGATCGGCCAGCGCCTCGGCGGGGCAGCCGGTGCCGAAATATTCCGGGAACAGCTCTTTGTCTGCTAGCAGATTGACCAGCGTGATGTAGCGGCAATTTTTGAGCAAATGGGCCAAGACGATGCCCGTCCAGTGATGGCGATAGAGGATCGCCGACGGCTTGCCGCGATATAGCAACTCCAGGCTGACGGAGCCAGATACGGCCAAACATGAATGGGCCAGATGGATGATCTCTGGCGTTCGGCCGACGTGCGCTTCGATCGGCAGATCCAGACCGACCAGACGTTCCTCGACTTGCCGGCGATGGCGCTCACGGAAACAGGCGACAAGAAAACGAACGTCCGGCCGGCGTGCATGAATGAGAGCAGCAGCACCAAGCAACGATGAAAGATTGTAATGCAACTCTTGATTCCGGGAACCAGGCAGCAGACCGAGGATGGTTCCCGGCTGTTCGCGCTGGGCAGCGATAAAGGCGTTATCCAGATGCTGCTCGCGCAGTTCATCAAAATAAGGATGGCCGATGTACTCGGCGGCGACGTGGCGTTGACGATACCACTCTGGCTCGAACGGCAGCGTGCACAGGACGCGATCGATCAGGCGGCGCATCTTGCGGACACGCCAGCTGCCCCAGGCCCACAGTTGCGGCGGCACGAAATACACCACGGGGATACCGTGGGCGCGGGCGCGTCGTGCTAGCCACCAGTGAAAACCAGGGAAATCGATGAGCACCACAGCGTCCGGTCGCTGCTCCACAAAGACGCGTTCGGCCAGGCCGAGGATACGCCAAAATTTCGGCACATTGGCCAGCACACGGAACAAACCGACGAGGGCCATGTCGCATAAAGGAAACGCCAGCCGGCAGCCAGCCGCCGCCATGCGTTCGCCGCCGAAGCCGAGAACCTCCAGGTTCGGCTGGCGTTGTTTCAAAGCATGAATGAGATTGGCACCGTGCAGATCGCCGCTAGGTTCGCCTGCGCTGAGGAATAAACGCATAAGGAGCATCCTGCCGTTGGAGAAAGATCGAGGACGGCCTTTCCGGCCATCCAACGTCGCAGCAGGTTAACAGGAGCAGGGCAATGGAGACAAGCCCGCTTGCGGTGTTCTCAGGAGAGACGCTTGCAAAGGACCTTATTGCGTTCCAGGAGAAGCACTGTAGAATTAGCCCCTTGCGAGATAGATGAATTGATCAATCTCGCGGCCACGAAACCTGAACCCATTAAGCAATTCCTTCGTGGTGGTCTGCCGTCCGGGTTTGTTCCGGTTTGCTAGGGCGCAGTTAAGTTGTCTGGCACGAGAACACTGGCGGTTTGGCGTTTCCAGAGGATGGCAAATACCACGCACGCGCCTGCCAAGATCAAGGCGGCGGCCAGAAATGTTGCATAGATAGTGGCGAAGACGAGATTATCGGCTTCATAGCGAACGCCGCGATAGAGAAGCGCTTGAGTAGTTCGACCGGCAGCGAGGACGCCTGTGTTTTTCAGGGTGTCGCCCAGATCTGTCTGCCGCTGTGTGATCTCTTGGGCTTGGAGGTAGTCCCGATCTGCCGAATACGAATAATGCACCAAATGGCCGATAAGCAAGAAATTGATCAACAAAGCGGCGGCGATTCCACCGCCGAAAAATTGCATTACAGGCAACAACGACTCGATCTTCTTCTCGCGTACCGGATCAGGGCTGCTCCAGACATTCATGGCCATCATGAACAGGCCGATGCCTAATCCCATGAGGAAGCGGCCTGGAGCAAGTTCCCAGTATTGGGGAGCAGGGAACCAATCCAGATCGAAAACATTAGTCGGCTGCCAATAAGGCCATTCCATCGTTCGTTGATAACAGAGATACAATCCCGCAGCCAAGAGCAGCAAACCAAGTATGGCCGCCGGCATTTCCAGCCGGCGGGGCATGCGTCGCAATATCAACTCCCATAAAGAGAGTCCGACGGCCATGCCGATGGGCAAGGGCCAAATCAGCCAAGCTCGTTGCCATGAGCTGTAATTGACCAGTAAACCGCCGTAAACATTCATAGTATAGCCGTGAAAAAACATGCACAAACCGCCAAAGAAGAAGAGCAACAAGCGGAGCCAGTTTTCCCTCAAAGCAAGGAAATCCAATTGCGGCCAAACCAGCCAAAGGGCCGCAAGCGAAGCGGCGGCAGTGACGAGAAAGGCGCTGACAATGTCGAAGCTCTCCAGCCAGCCATGTAATTGCCCCCAGTGCAGGCAGTACAAAAAGGCGGCGAGTGCCAGGGCCAAAGGGAACAAGTAAGCTGGCGAGCCACGCGGCGCGGCGGGGGGCAACAGAGTTTCTTCTTCCTGCGACAACAGCAATACCAGGCTGGCAGCGGCTGCCGCTCCTTCCAGAAGGAAACCCCATTCCCAGTCGGACACGTCATGGGCCATCGATGCGGCTGCCACTGCACCTGGCCCCGCAACGGGGCAGAGGATCAATGTCCACGGAACCATGAAGGCCCAGCGTTGGTCGAGCAACCGGGGGGCAAAATAGATGGCCAGACCGGCGCCGCTGCCTGCTAAGGCCCGGCCGGCTATGAAGACAAGCAGGCCTTCGTGAATAGCAAGACCATTCAAGAAGGAGCCGGCCAATAAGAGTATCAAGCCGGATTCGGCAAGTCCACGACAGGAAAAGCGCTGGGCCAGATGCGGGCAGGCCAGCAGGGCCAAGGCCAAGGCCACGAGATAACTCGATTGCAGCGCATAGACCTCGGCGGGCACCCAACCCTTGGCCACACCTAACTCCCGCAAGTTCATGGTGTGGCCGGTTGTGGTTATCAAGGCCACGACCAGGGCCAGCAGCGGCTGGACACCCCGAAGAAAATGCCAGGCTCGTACCAGTTTGCTCCAGCCGGAAAGAGGTTCACTCGTCGCCATGCAGATTTTTTCCATTCGGATCGAGATAGTTGATCCATCCCAATTCTAATCCTTGCGGCGTTTGGATGGTCAGAGTCGGCCGCAGCGGTGGCTGGACCTTGAAGGTTTCCAGTTTGGCGGTGAGGGTGCGAAACATCTCGGCAACTTTCGCTTCTTTATCTGCGCGCGCCAATCCAGCCCAACCTGGCCCTGTAGTGAGAATCACTGGCAGGCGCGGCTCCTGTTGATACGCGCCGACGCCGTAGGGCATTACGGTCTGCACCGGAGCCAAGACCTCGGCGCGGCTGTAAAGCGGCTGTCCTCCCAAACCTACTTGCTTGAGGGCCCAGTTCTGGAGTTCCTCCGCCAGTTGTCGCAGCGTCGGATCGGTGATCTGCCTGCTTGTGTAGGCCGGCGGCAACTCTTGCCCGGCAGGGGCCGGGGGCGGCGGCACGGGTTGGCAACCCAGAGCCGTAAACCAGGCCATGAACAAAAGCATGCTTTTGGTCCCACAAATCAACCTGCATTGTTTCATTTGCCTTTTCCTTTTCGCTTGAGTGGGTCCGCAGCTGGATAGAGGATAGTCTGCCATTCTCGTGAGATCGGCTGGTATTTCAGGCTCCCGACGACGATGCGAAACGTATCGCCGGGTTCCAGACGGGCCTCATTGCCGCGCTGGAAACTCGAATAGCCCACCCCCAAAAGCAGCCCGATCGCTGCCCCACTGCCGATCCAGGCGGCGTTGAGGTGGGGAGGGGCAAACTGAGCTCCCATCGAGGCGCCGATGCCGGCCCCATCCACGCCGAGTAGGGCGCTAAGCAAGACGCGGCGCATCCGGCTGGCCAGCTGCCGATCTTCCGTATTCACCTGCCAGGGTATTTCGTGGCTGCTGCCATCCACCGTTTGAACAAGTTGAGCCAATTGCAGTGTGACATAGCCGGGACGGCCGAACCACCCCGGTCGGACCACTTTGACGATGGACCCGCCTACCAAGGTTGTCACCGAACAGGGCGGGTCCATGACTTCAGCCAAGAAGTGATCCCCAGGCAGGATGGGATTGCGACTATTGAGTAGCCGCTCGCCGGGGCTGAGTCCTTCGGCCGGGATTACCTGAAGCACGCGCAGGGTCAGCGTCTGGCCGGGGCGAAGCAGGGCTATCTGAGGCGGCGGGGCTGGCGTGGGCGACTCGGCCGGCAACGGCGGCGCCACACGCGGCGGCGGCGGCAATTCCTGAACCGGCCTCGCTGCCGACCCCAGCACGGCCAGCAGGATGCCAAGCCACAGCACTCTCCGCTTCCCTTTTGGATTAATCATGGTTCACCTCTGCTGCGCCGATGCTATGCTCTGCCTTCGCGCCAGCCAAGGCAGCCAACGATGCCAGATACCAGAGGGCGGCGGTTGCTGCCAGGCGGTCAACTTGGCGATGCCGGTTCGCTCTACATAATCCAGGAGTTGCTCGGTTGAACGTAAAACATCAAGACGAGACAGTTGCAGATTGAACCAGGCCGTCCACCGATTGGCATCGCTGCGAAGCAAATTGACTTGTTCTCCCAGAACCTCAAGCCAGATCGCTTGCTTTTGCTGAAACAGCCTCTCTCGCCGTTCCAGTTGTTCGTGCGCCAGCCGCAATTCCGCCTCACGCAGCTCCCATTCACGGACGTTCTGCTGCCAACGGTCCCAGGCATTTCCCGCGTCTTCGGCCACGTCGAGCAACGCTTTCTCCAGTTCCAACTGCGAACGGACCACACCCAGCCGCGCTTTGCGGATCTCGGCCCATAAGCCAATGTCCACGACGGGCGCGGCATAGGTGCTGCCAAAAATCGCACCCAAGGTAACGCCGCCGTTAGGATCGGCTGCATTTTTGAAGCCCAATTCCGCCGGGACACGGCCAGCCCCTAACAATCCCAACACACTGCGTTGACGTTGGAGTCGAGCAATGCGCAGGCCAACCATGAGCAAACGCACTTCCACCCGCTGCCGCTTGGCCAATTGAATCGCTTCTTCGCGCGAAGCCGGAAAATCTGGCACCACGTGCAGATCCACGCCGTCAGGATCGTCAAGATCGAAGCGATATTCCCGATCCAGTTCGATGGGAAGAGGCTGTTCGGGTTGTTGCGGAACAAGTAAACGGCTCTGGTGCAGGACAACGGCCAAGCGGCGCTGCGAGATGCGTAGCTCTTTCTCCAATTCTGTCAGGAGCACGCTGGCCTTGTTTTCCGCCACGCGAGCTTCGCTGACCTCAATGTCTTCCGCTTGTTTCTGCTCCAGCTTGCGCTGCGTTAAAGCCAGATTTTCGCGGGCGAAATTCAATCCCAGCTGAGCAGTGCGGATGCCATACAGAAGTTGCTTGGTCTCGAAGTAATGCTGAATAGCCAGCATGACTTGCGAGCGGCGTACCAATTGCTCCATCAACACCTTGGCGCGGATGCCTTCTTCCGCGACCGGCAAGGCCGTAATTTGGCCGGAAGGATCGAGAGGGAAGAACAGATTGAAGCGGTTGAGGGCGGCCTGCTGGAGACCGGGCCGGCCTGTCAACACCACACCGTCCGTAACGTCGGGGAGAATCAGGATGCTGCCCGGACCGCTTAGTTGGCGGAAACCAACCATCAACTGCGGCAGATTGACCAGAGGGATGAATTGCTTCAACGCTTCAAAGCGGCCCACGGTGGCAGTCTGCAAGGCGACATTGGCTTGCACGGTTTCGACGTTAGCCAAACTGCGGCGGATGGCATCCTTCAGGCGCAACGGCGGCAGAGGTGGCATGGAAAGCGAAAAGGAAGCGTCGTTAGAGGAAGCATCGTTTATCCGATGCGGCGGCGGCAATTCTTCCTTCTCCTTATCTTCGGGGGACGAAGAAAAAGGGGCTGCTCCGCCTGCCAGCAGAACTACCAGCAGTAAGGTAAAAACAGCTCGTCTCATCGGTTTCTTCCTTCACCATCGCTGCGTGCTTTGACGCACATAGCGCGTAGTGTCGATCGTGACTCGCGTTGACATGCCGGGGCGGATGCGCTGTTCGTATTCTTCGGGGAAGAAGCGAACGCGAACCGGCAAACGCTGTACGACACGAACGAAGTTGCCCGTAGCATTGTCGGGTGGAAATAACGAAAACACCGATCCCGTACCACCGGCAACGCTTTCAACCCAGCCATGAAAGACACGATCAGGAATCGCGTCCACCGAGATCGTTACAGGTTGACCGACACGGACGCGGGCCATCTGTTCTTCGCGTAGGTTGGGCACAACCCATACATTCTCCGGATCCAACGGCGTGATGCTGAGAAACGGCTGCCGCATCTGCACGGTTTCGCCCAGTTGGATCGTACGCCGGCTGATGATACCGGCTCGCGGGGCGCGGATGAGAGTATGGCTCAAGTTCAGTTTCGCTAACTGGAGGCGGGACTCGGCCAACATCATCTTGTTGCGCAGGGCAATTGCCGTATTTCTGGCCACGTCCGGTTGCAATTGTTCAGCAGTGGCCCGACCGACTGCGGCAATGGCGTTGTCCAGTGTCTTGCGGCTCTCGCGTAGACGTACTTCGGCTTCTTGAAGCTGTAAGCCACTGGCCAGCATTTGCCGTTCTGCTGCTTTGATGCTGCTTTGTAACGATTCGACCTTGGCGACCGCATCGCGGTAAGCGGCTTCTCGGTTGTCGCTTTCCTGCACGGGAATGTCGCCGGTCGATGCCAGGTTCTTGAAACGCTCGTAGTATAATTGTGCATTGCGCTGCAGCGCTTCCAAGCCCGGTAGCTGCGCTTGTAAAGAAGCTAACAATTCTTTGTCCTTCTCATATATCCGCTTGCGCGTTTGTACGATTACCTCCGCAGCCTGGACTGCCTGGGCTGCTTCCTCTCGCTTTGCTTGTGCACCTTCCAGCAACGATTTGCGGTCATCGTTGGTATAGCGCGCCTGGATGTCGGCGGCTTGAGCGTCGTGGCTGGCTTGCTTGTATTCAGACAGCGCCTGGTCCACCTGAATTTGAAAGGGGATGGGATCGATCTGTGCGATAGGATCGCCTGGCTGGACGATCATGTTGTCGTCAACGAACAAAGTCACTACCTGGCCGCTGACATCCGAAGCGATGGGCGTGATGTTGCCGACCACGTAGGCATTGTCGGTGTACACCTCCATCCGATTGTGCAACCACCATAAAATTGCCCCACTAGTCCCCGCCAGCGTTATCAACAGCAATAGGCCACGCCGCCACAGCCATCTTCCCCACCCTCCACTGGTTTGTCCCACTTGTGAAGAAGACGGAGGCGGTGCGGACGGCGGATGCGGAACAGGGCTTGGTCCCAAAGTTTCCGAGCTAGACATGTTCCTACCTCAGTAACGGAAGCGCAAGTGCTACATTTGTAATTATCGGCAATACAGACAAAATTGTCCGCTTTTTTCGTTTCTACAGCACTGCCGTATCGAAAATGAGGAAAGAAAAAGTCATGAGTTATCCGGCGAGCGGCGCGTGGTAACGCTCCGGTGGGTTTGCTACTGGAGGGTTAATCCCCCTCTCGCTCATCTCTATTCCCGGGTGAAAAAATTTTGCGCATCTCATCATCTTCTCATGGACTTGCGGTTACAATAGGGAACAGTGAAGGATGCGGTTTTGCCCGACCGCACCGCGCTGGCCCGATTCACGTTTTCCTGCCGCCTTGGACTCATGCTATCCTGCCGGATCGGGTCTGCTACGAAAACCGGTTTGACGATTTTTCTCAGGTGCTGCCATGAACACGCGCTGTTCCTTCCCCCGTCGCCCTGCCTTCACGCTGATCGAGTTGTTGGTGGTGATCGCCATCATCGCCATCTTGATTGGCCTGTTGCTGCCGGCTGTGCAGAAAGTGCGCGATCGCGCCAATAAGATCCACTGCGCCAGCAATCTCCACAACATCGGCATCGCTATCCACATGTACACCGACATCTACCACCAGTTCCCCGATGCCTCGGACACGCCCACCGTCCCCTGTAACCCGCCCGCTCCCAGCAAGGGGCCGTTGTATCTCGTCATCGCTCCGTTCGTCGAGAGTCTGCAAACGACGACTAACAGCAACCCCCTGGTAGCTGCGTCGAAGATCTTTTTCTGTCCCAGCGATCTGTACCGCCAACAACCCTTATTGACGATGAATCCGCTGCCGCCCGACCCCAACTGGGCTGCCACAGGCACGTACATTGACAATAACCTGACCGAGATGTGGTACGGAACGGGAATCTTCACCGAGGGACTCAGCTACGAATACGGCCGTTACAATAATACGCAGACACGCCGTGGCACTCCGTCTCCCGTTCTCGCCGGTGCCCAGACCGGCCTGTATCTGCAAAACCTGGAGAAGCTCGAATCCGGCGGCAGCAAGGGTTCCAGCAATATCCTGATGTGTTACGATTTCGATCCGGTTCACGGCATTCAAGGCACCGGCGTATCGCGCAATTACCTCTACGCCGACGGCCACATTCAATAAGGACTGTATCCCGCATTCCCAGCCTTTACAGGAGCGTACTATGGATCTCTCATCCCATCGGCAGCAAGACGAAGATAGAATCATGCAACGGCAGTTGTACCGTGCAGGGCAAACCCAGTCGGCACCGGCGGGTACGGCTCCCCAAAACGCGGGAACAAAGGGAGGCTTCTCGTCTTCCCCGGCGCCCCGCCGCTCGAATAACGACAAACAATCCAACGGACAGCGTATCCTGTTGATGATCCTGATGCTCGGTGTCGGCTATTATCTGCTGTATGGCAATCCCGGTCAGCGGCGAAAAGCCTACATCAGTCTGGGCGTGGCAGCGTGGCTATTGTTCCTGGGCACCATGTCCTATTGCCTCTGTCTTCCCAACATCGAAGAGATAAGGCAAGAGCGCAGGGCTATCTTCATGGATCCGAACCTGAGCTTTGAGCAGAAACGCGAAAAAATCCGTGAGTTGGACTCGAAGCTGACTCAGGCAGAGCGTCGGCAAATGGTTGAAATGGACCGAAAGGAATGGACCCGTAAGGGCAATGCGCGGATGAATGACTTCCTCAAGTTGACTCCCGAACAACGAGCGGCGCAATTGATAAAGGAAGCCGAGGAACGCAGACAATTTTTCGAGAAAATGCGCCAAGCCTGGGGCAACCGCGGCAACCGGGGTAACGGCGGCGCTGGCGGGGGGAATCGCAACGGCGGCGCTGGCGGGGGGAATCGCAATGGCGCCCCGGGCGGCGGCAACCGGGGCGGTCCTGGCGGCGGCGGCAACTGGGGCGGTGGCGGCGGCGGAGGCGGGGCAAACGCTGCTATCAGCCGGATCGAAAACGGTCAGTCTCCCGAATCGCGGGCCGGCCGGGTTTATCAGCGGGCGCTGATGGCCCAGCTAGGTATTGGTTTCGGCCGCGGCGGCCCAGGCGGCCCAGGCGGCGGAGGCGGCGGAGGCGGTGGTGGACGACGCTAAGAGCTAGCGGACTTTTCCCTTCCCCTTTGTGGGGGAGGGGTCGGGTGGGGGGACACCACTCCTTGGCTCCCTTGCCTTGACACCTCCTACCCCAGCCTTCCCCCACGAGGGGGAGGAGGTTTGGTCCGGTAGCTCTAATCGTCTCACCCGATACAATGAGTAGACGAGCCGGAAACGTAAGCGACGGATTACCTGTCCGCCGTTTACATTTCCGGCTCGTCTACTCTTTTTTGGAGGAGCGCATCATGTTGACTGCCGAGGGATGCCGGCAGCGCCGGCAACGCTTGTGGGACCGCCTCGATCCACCGCCCGATAGCGATCATCTCCGTCTCAGCGATCCCCTTCATCTCATCTACCTGGCCAACTTTTTCGTCGATCCATTCAGTCTCGGCGCCGGTTTCGGCGGTTATCTGCTGCTGCGCAAGGATGGCCACGCCAAGCTGCTGCACGACAACCGCATGCCTCAATCGGTAGCGGAAGCGCACGTCGAAGAACGCACTGTCGTTCCCTGGTACAACAGCCAGGCGCCGGCGCGGGGGCCACGCCAATTGGTCCTGTTGCAAACGGTCAATCCCGCTCACGATGGCCTGCGCATTCACGATCGGCCTGGCGATCCCTATGCAGCCACCGTCATTCGCACCGTGGCGGAGATGCGGCGGCAAAAAGATCCCGATGAGGTGGCTCTACTGCGCCAGTGCATGAAAGCCGGCGAGGCTGGCCATGCCTGGGCACGGGCCAATGTCCGCCCGGGCATGACGGAGTTGGACGTGTACTGCGGCGTCAACACCGCCTGCATCCAGACTGCGGGCCATGCGGTCATCGTCTATGGCGATTTCGCTGTTTCGCCCGGCCCGGAGCGCCGCGGCGGCCCGCCGACCAGCCGTGTCCTGGAAGCGGGCGACATGCTCATCCTCGATTACTCGGTAGTGATCGGCGGCTATCGCAGCGATTTCACCAACACCCTTGTAGTGGGCCGCGATCCGACGCCGGACCAGCAACGGCTTTACGATTTGTGCGTACAGGCGATGGCAGCAGGTGAGAAAGAATTGGCAGCGGAGCGCTCGTGCCGAACAGTATACGAAGCGGTGCGCGATGTGTTCGACCGGGCTGGCGTGGCCCAGCATTTTCCACATCATGCTGGCCACGGTCTGGGACTGACACATCCGGAGGCGCCGTATTTTGTCCGCGAGGCTGATGAGACCTTGTTAGCCGGCGACGTGGTGACACTGGAGCCGGGACTATACGTGCCTGGCATCGGTGGCATCCGCATCGAAAACAATTATCTCATCACCCCACGTGGCTACGAACGTCTCAGCAATCATACGATTGCGCTGCGCTGACTGCAGAGGATAAGGTGACAAGGTGAACGAATCGATCTTGCCAGTTAGGATTTCTCACCGTTGAGATCCAGACCAGGGGGATGATCTATCACCTTGTCACCTTGGCATCTTCACGGCGGAGTCAATTCCGGGCCACCGTCGCTGGGGGAAGCAGGGGTGGGAGAGGCCGGTGGAGGAGCCAGCGGCGGCTCATTTCGGGAGGCCGGTGGAGGAGCCAGCGGCGGCTCATTTCGGGAGGCCCGCGGCGGCACGGCGGTGGGAAAGGACGTCGGTGGAGCAGGACGATAGCCTGACGTAGCGCGTAAGCCCTCGGCCGGCTGCGGCACATAGCGATCACGCGCCGGCGGCAAGGTCGTGGTGTTGACGATGGGCGGCGACTTGTCATCGGCCAAAGGCGGCTCTTTGGTCTGCGGCACCAGATCGTCCTTGCGAACGCTGCGATAGCCGCTCCAATGATATTGCAACAATGAACTGCGGGCTTGCAGACGCACGCGCATGGAGGAATCGTTGGCCAAGGCTTGCTCCAGGGCCATGCCCGCCTGCTGGGAGATTGGCCGAATTTTGCCGAGACTCTGGGCCGCTTCGGCGCGGACGACGGGTTTGCTGTCGGTGAGCAGCACATCAATCAATACCGGCACAATCATGGGAAATTGGCCGGGATCGTATTGCCGCAACTCCTGGGCGGCAGCGGCGCGTTTGCTTTCATCGCCATCGCTTTTGACCTGGGCGAGCAATTCGGGGACGCGCTCGGCCGGGGTGACTTTCTTGTTTTTTTTGCCAAAGAAGATGCCGGCGTGGCCAGGCCCGGCCAAGGCCGGCAGCACCACCAGCGGAACCAGCCAAAGGGCGTGAAGACGAAGATGGATCATGGGTGTGCCCCTTCCAAAAGGAGGAAGAATGGTGAGCGGGACGTGTCAACGCCTGGATTACAGCGCCTACCGGGGCGTTGCCATGCCCCCCTCGCCATCCTTCCTCCTTTTCGACGAGGCGGCTGAGGCGGAATGCGTCAAAGCCGCCAAACAGGGGCTGTGTTCGCCATGCCTCGCTGTAAAATTGTTACAGTTTGACAGCTGAGGATGATGGGAACGATGGACCTGTTGGCGACATTGCTGCTCTTGGCTGGAATCTTTCCCCTGACAAAGGCGCTACGGGCCAATCGAGCCACGACGTTATGGCAAGCGCTAGTGTGGGCGCTGGCGGCCTGGTTAGCCTGGATCGGCGTTGCTTGGCTCCGGCTGTTGCGGCCCGGAGGAGAAGAACGGCTGGCGGCTTATGGGGCGCTGTGTCTGACCGGCTGTGCGGGCATCGCTGTATTGGGAGCACGCCGACCGGGCGTAGCGGCGTGGAACTTTGTCGTCGTCGGCCTACTCGCCGTGCTACTCTTGCCTATCTTCAATGGCCTGGGCGTGCTGCGGCTGGAGCCGGCTCAGGAAATCTTCTTGGCCATAACGCTTTTGGTGCCCATTTTAAATTACCTACCCACACGCCTGGGGCCGGAGGCCGTCGTTGGGGCGGCCGGCTGTGGCTGGGAGATGGTGCGGCTCTTGGGCTGGATGTCTCCGGCACGGTCGCCCTGGCTGGGGCTGTTCCTGTTAGCCTTAGTTCCCTGGACGGCGTGGCTGGCCTTAACGACCGGGACGCCGGCATCGTCGGAAGTGGACCGGCTGTGGCTAGCCTATCGCGATCGTTTTGGCTTTGTCTGGGGCCAGCGTATGCGCGAGCAATTCAACCGAGCAGCCCATCACGCTGGCTGGCCGGTTGTGTTGCACTGGAACGGCCTGCACGTGACGGCCGCTGAGCCATTGCCCGATCCGACGGCACTTGTGGCAACGCTCCGCGCCGTCTTCAAACGCTTTGGTCTCCAAGAGTAGGCGAACGGCCAGCGTTTGCCAACTGACGTTGGCCATTCGCCTATTGCGGTTTCTTCACCACCTCGAACGCCGAGCCTTTGATCTTGCGCAGCTCCTCGTGCAGGTTGGGAATGCGTTCATCCGGCGCCACGGAGATGGCCCAATCGATGCCATTATCGGCCACGAACATGCCATATTTTTTGAGTCCTTTGAGGATTGCCTGCACCGGCGGTGAAAAACGGGAGATATCGAAATCCTGCTTGAGGCGAAGCCGTTCGCCCATCCGCGGCAGGTTGTTATCTGTCCAGCGGCTGGCGTAATGCCGTGCCGGATAAACATACTCTTTTCGTGTCTTATGTACAGTGACGCGCAGGGCGTGCTCTACCATGCCGCGTTGGATCTCATCATAGCGCACCACGGCCGGGAAGATCGGCAGGCCCGCAGCGTCTGCCGAGGTCCAACCGGCTGGTCGTAGCCGATTCGTCTTCAAATCGAACACTGACGCTTGCGCCGCCTGCCATCCCCGCTCAGTTTTCTTCGCTTGGTAGAACTCGTAAAGCATGCCATTGACCGGATCGACGACGAGGGCATGGCGGTCTCCTCCTTCGTTGCGCTTGTCGCGCTGTACGTCGTCGAGACTCAGACTGCGTAGCGCCGGTGTGCGCTTGTAGGCAGCTGGCCAGCCTTCGATGGGCATAGAATCGGGTATCGGGAACGGGCCTTTGTCCGATTCATCAGCATAGACGACAATACGGATCGGGATTTTCTTCTGATGCGGCGGCACAAGGATGAAGCTCATGTCGAGGTTGTAGCGGAAGGGCTTGTCGGCACCGATGGAAGCAATGATGTTTGGTGAGTTGGGATGCAGTGGCCAGTGGGAAACATCCGTGTTCCAGGGATTATCAGCGGGAAACACTTGCAGCGCTGCGAGGATACGGTCGGCTTCCGGCGTATTGAACATAACAGGATGGGTAATCTCCGGAATCTTCGGTAGTGATCGACCACTGGAATGTTTGTCGTCGGCCGATACGATCGGGGCCGTTCCTCCCAAAAACGACACGATGACAAGAAATAGTTTGCGGATCATGGCTTTGTCCTCAGGCGTATCCTTCGGTTCGTGAATCCCATCCGCCTGAGTATACGCACCGCGAGTACCCCACGCAAGGAATGGCGGCCCACGAAGGAACACAACGAAAGGGCGAAGTGAGGCAAGGCCCGTGGAGCCATCATCAACATAATGGATCTTTCTTGCCTACATCTTCGCTTTCTCCACGGTGTTCCTCCGTGGGCGTCTGTGCTTGCGGTTAACGCAAAGGAGGTGCCGGATCGTTTCCGCCAGTCGGTCGTCGCAGGAGGAATTGATGCAACGTACGAATGCCGACGTGTTTAGGCGTTAATCCGACTGGCCGCAACATGCGGTGTGTAGGTGGAGCGGTGTTAAGGGCAAGAGCGTTGATATACGGAGAAAATGTTTCCGTTGTTAACAAACGTTAATCGAACTGTTCGCACAGGCGGAGGTGTTGTTCGACATCGAGGACTTCGGCGCGGAGGCTGCCGTCGAGACCTAATTCAACGAGACGCGCATCTACCTCGCTCTTGCTCCGAGCGCGGTTGGGCAGGCTGGCCAGTGCTCCGCGCAGATTCTTGCGGCGATGCACGTACAGATCGCGGAGAAAGGTGCGGAAGCGTACCGGGTCACTGACGTGCCGGCGTTTGGCTGCGTTGGGATGGATGTGGACGATGGCCGAGTCTACCAACGGCCGCGGCCAAAACACTTTCGGCGACAAACGGCGTATTAATTCCACATCCGCCAAGCTTTGCACCAACACGGCCAACGCTCCGTAGGCTTTGGTTGCCGGCGCGGCCAGCAAGCGCTCGGCAATCTCCCATTGCACCGTCACGACCATGCGCTCCAAAGCCAGCTCGCTCAGCAGCAAGTTGGTGAGAACCGGTACGGCTACCGCATACGGCAGGTTCGATACCAACTTAACACGCCGCGTGCCACAGCGTTGGCCGAGGTCCGCCAGAGCACGCAGCACATCGGGGTTCAGCTCGTTTTTGTTCTTGAGGATATCGTTGTGCAAGAAGACGATGTTCTCGCGCTGGGTGACAGTTTCTGCCGTCAGGGCGGCGAAAGCGGGATCGATTTCGACGCTGACCACAGCGCCAGCCTGCTCGACCAGCCGCGCCGTCAGACTGCCAGTACCACTGCCGACTTCCAGGACAAGATCGTCGCGCGTTAGCTCGGCCCTGCGCAGGATGAGATCGAGCAGGTTCAGGTCGATGAGGAAATTCTGCCCGAGCTTGTTCTTGGGCTTGATGCCGCGCTCGGTGAACAGATTACGCAGGTAAGACAGCGTTTGTCGCGTCGAGGGAGTTGGAGGTGTCATGTTTCATTTGGAATTGGCGAGCAGGGCGTGTCAACGCTCTGGTTCTTCTTTACTGGGGTGTTGACATAGCTCGCTCGCCGAATCGCAAAACGGCGAGGCATTTCCACACATATTTCGCTAGCAAATCTGTTTCCAAATTGACGGCAGCGCCTGCCCCTTTGAAACCGAGTGTGGTGTGCGCCAACGTATGCGGAATCAAGGCGACGCTAAAACAATCCGCGCCGACCTCAACCACCGTTAAGCTGACACCGTCCACCGCTACCGATCCCTTGGGCACCATCTGTGCCGCCAACTCCGGCGGACAGCGGAACCAGACCGTCACCCACTCGCCTTCACTGCGGCGCTCAGCGATGCGGCCCACGCCGTCGATATGCCCTTGCACCAGATGGCCGCCCAGACGATCGCTCAGACGCAACGCTCGTTCGAGATTGACACGCTCGCCGGGACGTAATTCGCCCAGATTGGTGCGCTGAAGCGTTTCGGGTCCGAGCTGAAATGAACAGGTTCGGGCATCGCAAGCGACCACGGTGAGGCAAGCACCATTAACAGCAACACTCGCGCCGACAGCTAACTCCGCAGCGATGTCCGGCGCCTCCACCATCAGCCGGCAGCCGCCACCCGTGAAGACAATCTCGCGGACAGTGCCCAGAGATTCAACAAGGCCCGTAAACATTTCGGTTTTCGGTTTTCGGTTTTCGGTTCCCAGATTTTAATGTACCGAAAACTGAAAACTTTAGTGAGGCTCCCATTCGGTCAGAGACGCTTTGCTGCGGAGGGTGCGATAAAGGACATGCCGCAGCAAGCCGCTCAGGGCGTAGCCCCAGAAGATGAGGAAACAGGCCAACGACGGCACCAGAGCAACCAGAAACAAGGCCAGCACTACCTGCACCAAGACGCTGAAGGAACGGCGGCCACGCAGGATCTGCTTGGTGATGTGCGGATAGCTCACGCGTGAAACCATGAGCAAGGCAGCGATCAGCGTACCCAGAGGCGCCCAGACGCGGACGAGAGAGGTCATCGTTTCCGCCGAAATGCCGCTCCCCGGCGTGGCACGGAGGATAGCCAGCGACACTACGCAACCAGCCGCGGCCGGCGACGGCAAGCCTTTGAAACGCTTGTGGCCACCCCCTCCTTTATCTCCCCCCATTCCGGAGGATGAAGGAAAGGTGTTCTCCATGTTGAAGCGCGCCAGCCGCAGCACGGCGCAAACCACGTACAAAGCCGCTATCAGCGCCACCGCCTGCTGGAGCAATGGCTGGTGCCAGTCCATGCCCAGACGCAGCAGCACAAAGGCCGGAGCAGCGCCGAAACTAATGGCATCGCACAGGCTATCCAGCTGGCCACCAAATTCGCTAGCCGTCTT
This sequence comes from Planctomycetota bacterium, assembly GCA_021325115.1. Lineage (GTDB taxonomy): Bacteria > Planctomycetota > Planctomycetia > Gemmatales > Gemmataceae > JAJPHU01. The sequence continues at coordinate 31,425 of JAJPHU010000252.1, forward strand.
CGACAGCCGGGCCGCATAGCCGTCGAGAACATCGAAGATCATCGCGGCCAAGATCAGGCAAGCGCTGACGACAAAATAATGATCGATCTCTCCGCCTGGAGAGTGGGGGCCAATCTTGCTGGCATAGGCGATGGCAGCAAAACCGCAGACGCCGTTGCCCAGCGTCAGAAGCGTCGGCAGAATGGCGATTTTCTTCACGATAGTTTCGGTCCTTGTTTTGCTTGATGCCGCTTATCGGACGCTCAACGAGATTACCATATCAGGATCGCCCTTTCCTTGCCAGGTACTAACGGAAAAATCCCTGTCACGTCACTCGGCGTAGCGGCGTTGCATATCGTATTCCGGCTGCGTGCCGATGACAAAATATTGCTCCTTGTCTTGACCGCGCAGCCAGCGGAAGCCGACTTTCTGCAACGTCATTTCTCCCGTCAACGGCGTGCCATCGGCATACCGGGCGTGGTAGTCGGAAGGATAAACACGCCGCAGCACGAGGCTCGGTCCCTTGATTCGCACAAAGCCATCAACCACTTCGTAGCAGAAAGAACGCTGGCCGGGCGGCACGGCGATATCATCCCGCGGTTCAACCTCGGCCCGGATCCGTCCGCGATAACCCGACGGCACGATCAACTCGACCGTGAAACGCGGCTCGGCATACATTTCCACAACGAATTCCGGCTTGCGTCGCTCCGCATTTTCGAAGGGATGGACCGGCTCGATACGCTGGATCGATTCCGTGGAGATACTGATTTGATCAGGCAAGTAACCTGCCGCAGACGCCTCGACGCGGACACCAAAATCGCCATAAGGAGCCGCCCGCAGATGAGCGATGCCATCCGCACCTGTGCGCTGGGAGGAATCAAACGGCGCCAGAGAATCCCGCGCTAAGGGATAGGAAAGATGGACATCGGCGTTAGCGATCGGCTTCTTCGTCTCGGCGTCACGCACCAACACCGGCACAGGCCGATAGCGATACAAGACCTGACATCCCGAAGCCAGCACAAGCAGGAAAACCAGGCCCAGCCGAAGTTTCCCCATAAACCTTCCTTCGCATAAACACAATTTCATCTTTTGCCGTTTAGCTATGGCGTAAAGTTAGCGGAAGAAACGCCTTCCCCCTTGTAGAGAGAGTTGGGTTGGGGGCTCGAGCGCATGGCAAGCGGGTGTAGCGTTTTTCTCCCTTCCCCTTGTGGGGGAGGGAGGAAGACATCTAGCCGCTACACCTACTGGCAATGCGTTCCAGAACTCCTTAGCTGAATGGCCCTCCCCCCACAAGGAGGAAGGGGGAGGACCGCTCGCCTATAGAGCGGAGCGCGAACGCGCTCCGCTCCGCGTCATGGCTAAACGGTAAAGGGCCAAACCGCTTCTTACGGATGGGGCGGTAGTGGCGGCGAACCGTTCGGCGCAACGAATGTTGCCGGCATCGTTGGGGACGCCGGCTTGGGGATGGCGTCGGGATAACGCTCTTCCAGGACATAAGTTTGGGGGATGAAGATCCGTTCTCCCGGCACCAGTTGCCCCGTATCTCTCATCCGATCGCTGGCGCGAGCATGATTCTGATTGTGGCGCTGCAATGCCTTGGCATATTTTTCCGACAGGAGAAACTGTTTGCTAATTGACTCGAAAGTATCGCCGGGTTTGCACACGTATTCAAACTCATCGTAAACGGTCACGCTCGCTCCGTTATTCGCTGGCCGCTGTGGAGTTGGCGCTGAAGCGTGAGCTTGTAGCGGCGAAGAAGGCGGCGTCGGCAGCGGCAGCGGCGCCGGTTTGACGCCGATGGGTCCGGACGCAGGCGAGGAGTTATCCGGCACGAAAGAACTGCCCTGGTCGGGCGGTTTGGGCGGTGCCAGCGGTGTTGCAGAAGAAGCCGGGGCCGGCTTGGATGTTGGATCTGGCCCCCCAAGCGACGTAGGCGGCAACAGCGAAGAAGGTGCCGGGGCTGGTGTTGTTGACGACGGCGGCGGCACAGGTGCCACCACAGGCGTGGAAGACGGTGCTGGA
>JAJPHU010000134.1 GCA_021325115.1 Planctomycetota bacterium
GGGCGACCTGGATGGCGATGGTTATGCTGACCTCTATGTCTGTCAATACGTTGATTGGTCATTCGAACACAATCACCCGCTCAATTGCACCTACGACGGCCATACGCGCGACGTGTGCCCGCCCAAAAATTTCACCGGGCTGGAGCACAAGCTGTTTCGCAATCTCGGCAACGGCACGTTTCGAGATGTGAGCAAAGAAGCCGGCCTGCGCGTGGCTCGCACGGACGCCGAGTTCGAGCAGTTGCTAACATGGCTGCCTCAGCGTTCGCGTGAACGGCTCAAACGTGACGTGCGTGAAGGTGATACCCGTTTCGGCAAAGGGCTGGGTGTACTCATGGTCGATGTCAACGGCGACGGCAAACCGGACCTCTACGTCGCCAACGACACGGTCGATAATTTCCTTTACATCAATCGCTCAATCAGGCCCGGCGAGCTGCGCTTCGAGGAATTGGGCATGGCCAGCGGCACGGCTCGCGATGATTTTGGCACTCCCAACGGGAGCATGGGGCTGGCCGCCAGCGATTTTAATGGCAGCGGCAAACCATCGATCTGGGTGGCCAATTACGAAAACGAATTGCACGCGCTGTATCGCAATGAGTGTGTCAAGGACCGCATCGTCTTCACGTTCTTCACCGCACCTGCGGGTTTGGCGGTGTTTGGCCGGATGACAGTTGGGTGGGGAACCGGTTTTTTCGATATCGATCACCACGGGGCGGAAGATTTGTTTCTGGCCACCGGCCATGCCACGCGCGTACCCAAGACCTCGCCGCGAGCGCAATTCCCTATCTTGGCCCGCAATGAAAACGGCAAGTTCAAGAACATTGTCAAACGGGGCGGCTCCTATTTCACTTCGCCGCACGTGGCCCGCGGCGCCGTGCTGGCCGATTTCGATAACGATGGCCGGGTGGATCTTGCCGTCATCCATACTAACGAGCCGGTAGCCATCCTGCGCAATGAGGCCGACACTGTGGGCCGGCATTGGCTGGGTCTGGAGTTGGCCGGCAAAAATCATCGTGACGTGGTGGGCGCCAAAATTGTCTTGGAGGCGGGCGGCCGCAAGCAGACACGCTTCCTCCAGGGCGGCGGCAGCTACGCTTCCTCATCCGACCGCCGCCACGTCTTCGGCCTGGGCACAGCCGAACGCATCGACAAACTGACGGTGACCTGGCCCAACGGTAAAGAGCAGTCGTTTGGCGAGCTCAAACTCGATCGCTACTATCGCCTAACGGAAGGCAGCGACAAGGCCGAGCCGTTGTACCAGAAAAAATAAACTGCCAAGACACCAAGGACGCCAAGAAAAGAAAAAAGAACAAGAAAAAATCATAACACCAAGGCGGACAAGCGCACGAGAGTTGCCAAGTTCTTTGTCCTCTTATCTGTTTTTGGTTTCTCTTTTCTCTCTCTTTCTTTCCTGGCGTCCTTGGTGCCTTGGCGGTTAGTCTTCTATCCGTGTTTGCGTGGCCATCAGCCAGGCGGTCGGGGTCATCACCAGGATCATACCGGCCAGCGTCGGAATGTTGAAACGCCGCTCCCACAACAACACATCGAGCAGCAGGGCAAAGACAACTTGCATCAGATTGACCACGGCGATTTTGGTCGGCGGGCCGGTGGTGAACGCCTTGGTCAAAAACAATTGCCCAACCGTCGCCGTCAATCCCACGGCCAACAGAAGCAACAGAGTTTCGATTTGTGGCGAGGCCGACGCAGTGTCAGAGCGGCTGCCCAGCAACAAGGACGCCAGTGAGAACAACAAGGCCACACCCGAGAAGTGGGCGACGATAGCCCAGGGGTGAATGTGCCGTAGCTGGTGCAGGCCGAGCATGGCTACCGCCGTGGAGACAGCGGCGATAAGCGTACACAGGATGGCGAGCCAGTGCGGGAACGCCGCTGTCCCGGCGTCCGCCAGCGGCGCGGCCGACAATTCCATAATGGCAATGCCAGCGACGCTACTGAAGACTGACAGCCACACTTGTCGGCTGGGCCGCTCTTGATAGAGCGGCCAAGACAAGAGAGCTACCCAAATCGGAAACGTGCTGGTCAGCGTGAAGACGTGCGATGGCGGCAGTACGGTCAACGCAAAAAAGGTACATACAAGACTGATACTGCCAGCAATGCTGCGCACCCAGAGAATGCGTGGTGAAAACAGCACCAGTCGAGCGCCGCCAAGCACGGTCAGCGCGGCGCCCAGGACCAACGGCATCGAGCTCCGTGCCAGGGCGATGATCTGCCAGTCACAGCGGGAACGCAAAGCATGAGCCGCCGCCGCCATCCAGGCGAAACAAAAACTGCCCACAAGCATCCACACATAAGGTTGTAACGATTCCTTGCACACGAGCGGTTAACGACCCTACTTTGCGGTGGAGAGTCGGCGGGTTGAAGGCGATACCATCATTCTTAGGAGAATTCACGCTCCCGACAAGCCTACCGATAGGGATGCCGGTTCAGAGACGTACATTCAAAATACAAAAAGGATCGCAAAAATCGCCAAAGAGATCATTAGTTTGCGTCAGCAGGAAGAGCGATCGAAAACCTAGAAGTGCCGCCATCTGCCCGCTTGCTTGCGCGTGGCGGTGGTGCCTTTGCGGCCGTACAAGCGAAAAAGCGGTGGCGTGGACACGAACGCTTTCAATTCCGACCTGCGAGCGTCCGCGAGTGGTCTGGTCCGCTCGCGGATGCTCGCAGGTCTGTTTTCTTACCAGCGGTATTTTATCAACGCACCAATTTCTTGAGTGTTTCGATATGCCGCGGCACGGCGGTACGTGCATCCTCGGCAGCTTCGTACTCCAGGGCAACATAGCCGCGGTAGCGGACGGCGCGGAGAATGGCGATCAAACGTTTGAGATCGGCATCCTCTTTTTTCATACCACGGCGCTGAATCTCGGTCTTGATTTGCACGGTCACAGCATAGGGAGCGACTTTTTCCAGATCGCTGTAGGGATCGTCCGTACGGAAATTGCCGGTGTCCAGATTGACGCCGAACCAATCGTGCTGGACAGCCTTGACCAGGGCCAGCAATTGCTCAGCAGTGGAGGTGATGCCACCGTGGTTCTCCAGGGCCAGGTAGATGCCGTACTTGGCGGCGTGATCGCAGGCTTCCTGGATCGCCGCCACGCAGCGCATCCGGGCTTTTTCTTCGCTATCGTTTTTGGCCACTGTGCCCGCGAAGATGCGCATGGTTTTGGCGCCAAGGCGAGCGCTATGCTCGATCCATTGCTTGACGTCATCGATCTGCTTGCGCAGCTTATCCGTGTCGGCCACGCAGAAATTGTTGCCGACTGCCGTGCCGCTCACATCCAGGCCCAGACGTGTGCAACGCCCTTTCAAATGAGCGAGATAGTCCGGGGTCGTTTTGGGAAAATAATAGGCGGTCAGCTCGACGGCATCGAGATCCATGCTGGCGGCGAGATCGATAAAGTCGTCAAGAGTCATTGGCTGTTGTGACTTGCGCTTCCGATCGAGTGCTTGCCGGAAACTGTAGGCAGCGATGCTCAGACGTAGATGCGGCGGGCCGGAACGTCGAATCGGCTCGATGGCGGCGGCGGAAGCGGTGCCGAGAGCCAACCCTGTGCCGGCCAACAGAGACGAGTGCAGAAATTGACGGCGTGTGGCAGTGTTCATGGAATTCAGGACTCCGGTGCAAAGAACGGGCGAGCTATGAAGGCGAGTATACTCGAAGTGGGCTACAATAAAAGAGGCAGTGAGCCAGAAGCGTCTGCAATCGCCTTTCCTCCGTCGCGGACGCTTCCGGCTCGTTGCTCTTTTGAGGACTTGCGGGACTCCCGTGGCTTTCAGTACACTTTGGGAGACATTGTCCGCGGAGGTTGAGGCAGGGAAAGCGGTCATGGCATTTACATCTTTTCACTTATATTTCGATGACGTCGAGGTCGGGCAAGAGTGGGAATCACTTGGTCGGACTCTCACCGAGACAGACATCGTCAACTTCGCCGGGCTGAGCGGCGACTTCAATCCCATTCACATTGACCATGAGTTTGCTGCTTCAACGCCGTTTCGCCGACCGATCGCGCATGGCTTGCTGGTGTTTTCCATAGCCAGCGGTCTGGGATTGTACAGTCCGCCGATGCGCACCTTGGCGTTCCTGGGCATCCGCGAATGGCATTTCCGCGGTCCGGTGTTTATCGGCGATACGATTCGTGCCGTCAGTAAGATCTTGAGCAAGGAAATCCGCGGCCGCGGCCGCCGTGGCGAGATCACCTGGCAACGACAGATCATCAATCAGGACCGCAAGGTCGTCCAGGAGGGTATCACCATCACGCTCGTCGAAGGCCGGGCCGCTGCCGCCAACCTTTCTTCTCCTCATACGGAAGAGGGAAAGGGGAAGACCGGCACTGAGAAGGAAGAGGCGGCACCGCCGCGCGCGGATGGAGATATAAAATGAGAGAATTTCAACTTTATGGATTGGGCAACGCCTTGGTAGACATCTTCATCGAATTGTCCGATGAAGAATTCACTACTCTCGGCTACCCGCGCGGCTCGACGCAATTGATCGGTCCAGACGAACAGAAGGCGCTGCTAAAGCGCTTTGAAAACCGCGAGATGCACCTGGTCAGCGGCGGCTCTGTCGCTAACTCGATCGTTGCTTTTGCCCAGCTGGGCGGCCAGGCCGCCTTTCTCGGCTGCGTCGGCGATGATCGCTATGGCCTGTTCTACCAGACCGAGTTTGAGGAGCTGGGCATCGACATCGGCAACCCAGTCCTCGTTGGCCAAAATACAGGGACTTGTCTCTGCCTGATTACGCCAGACGCCGAGCGCACCATGTGTACCTGCCTGGGCGTCAGCAGTCATCTGGCTGCGCAGCACGTGGACGAGAGACGGTTGAAAAACGCCGATTGGTTGTTCCTCGAAGGCTATACCCTCGCCAACCTGCAAACCGGACAAGGCGCTATCCGTGAAGCGCTGCGCCTGGCCCGCCGCCACGATGTCCGTGTCGCCCTGACCTGTTCGGAGGCATTCGTTGTCAACCAGTTTGGCGATGCCTTCTTCGAGACGCTCGCGCAGACAGACCTGCTGTTCTGCAATGCCTCCGAAGCCTGCGCCGTAACCGGGACGGCCAGTGCCGAAAAGGCGTTCGCCGCCCTCGCAGACAAGGTGCCTTCGGCCCTGGTAACCGACGGTCCCCGCGGCGCCTACGTCCGCCATGCTGGGGTCGAGGCACACGTACCGGCGTATCCGTGCCGGCCTGTAGATCTCACTGGAGCTGGCGATATGGTTGCGGGGGCGTTTTTGTATGGGATCATGCACGGCGTCGCTCCCGATCGGGCCGCACGCGCCGCCTGCTATCTGGCCATGAAGGTCATTTGTCAAGTCGGTGCTCGTTTACACCACGGGACCCGGCGCTTCTGGGAAGAGTGTTTTTCTGAGCCACGACCGTAAGGGAGCAGTAGACAAAACTGCCCCTGGGCGTGGCCCGGATCTCTTATTTTTTTGAGTAACACCATGGCGCGTCTACGCACGTTTATTGCTATCGATTTAGGCAAGGCGATCCGCGATCGTTGTCTGGCCCTGCAAGAGACACTGGCACGCGATGGCGCGGAAGTGAAATGGGTCGAGGAAGAGAACCTGCATTTGACTCTGTTGTTTCTGGGCGAGGTCGAGGACCGCGATTTGCCGGCGTTGTGCCAGGTTGTATCCAACTGCTGCCTCTCGCACAATCCGTTCCCGTTGAGCGTCGAGACGGTCGGTTGTTTTCCCAATCCGCGCCGGCCACACGTCGTCTGGGTCGGCGTCGGCACAGGTAGCGCGGAAGTGTGCGCGTTGCATGACGCTCTGGAACCGCCTTTGTTGGCTCTCGGTTGCTATCGCCGTGAGGAGCGTGTCTACACACCGCACATTACGTTGGGCCGCATCCGGGGCGAACGATCTAGCGCCGCCTTGGCCACGGCGCTAGCGCGGCAAGCGAAATGGCGCGGCGGCGAAACAGAGGTGCGCGAAGTGCGCGTTCTCAGCAGCGAATTAACGCCGCAAGGACCGATCTACACAGTGTTGAGTCGAGCCAAGTTACGCACTTAGTCCGAGCCACGCCCTAAGAGGCGATCAGCATTCCAGACCAGATGGGCCAACATCCCCAAAGTTGCCGTAGGGAAAGCGATTGAGAAAATTGTAGACCCGAAAAGTGCCTTTGTAGGTTCTGCTGACGATGCCCACGTATTTATGAGCCTAGGGTGAGTGCAGGTCGCGCTGCGCCTCTTCGTGAATTTTCCGAGCCAGTTGCTCATCGAGGTCATACATCGTATTGGGGACCGACATCTTGAGGGGTCAACATCGGCTACCTCCTTATCCCTTGGCTTTGTCCTGTCTCGAATGTCCTTTTTAGGATAACATAATTGAACAATGCCTGTGCCGATCATGCGGTCGGAATGCTCATTTCCGCTGCCGCGCGAACCAGCGTAGTTGCCGTGCCAGGCCGTGCAGCAGGTCCACTTCCGTCGGCGTCGGGTTGGCCCGGCTCAGAAGATGACGCAGCGCATGCATCAACGCATCGGCTTTCTCATTCCACAAAAAATGTATGTCTTCCAGCGCTTGCCGCAGGTGTTCGAAGGCACGTTCCTGATCGACGAACGGAGCGGGCGCCTCCGGCGGCGGCAGCAGCGTCGGAGCGGCGGTCTGCCGCAGCCAATGTCGGCGCAGCTCGTAAGTACAGATGGCCACGGCTTGGGCCAAATTCAATACCGGATATTGCGGATCGGTAGGAACGTGAATCAAGTAATGGCAACGCGAAACCTCGGCGTTGCTCAGGCCGCTCGCTTCGGGGCCGAACACCAGTGCCACAGGACCATTCCTCATAGCTTCGATCAGACGTGGAACGATTTCGTCGGGCGGACCGACAAATTGCCGTCGCGTCAACCCGCCGACGCGCGCCGAAGTGGCGGCGACAAGAACGCAATCGGCCACGGCTTCGCCGAAGTCTGCAACGATGCGGCAATGTTCCAGCACTGCCTCGCCATGCGTGGACAGACGGCGGGCCTCGGCATTGGTTGGGGCTGCCGCCGGTGCCACAAGCACCAGATCCGACAGACCCATGTTGCGCATCGCCCGCGCCGCCGCTCCAATGTTGGCGGCAAACTGCGGGCGTACCAGAATGATTCGACACTTCATAGTATATAAAGGATAGATAATGGAGAAAATTAATGTCGCTGTCCTCTATCCTCGTATTTATTTGCGAGTTAGCTGGATAGCCATCTCCTTGACGCCTTGCAAGTTGAGCTTGCCGCTGCCCAACACCGGCAGCTCTGGTACAGCATGGAAATCGCGCTCGGAGGGAAGCCACAAATTCGGCAAACCCCGGCTGCTCAACTGCTGGCACCACTGCCGTATATCCACGCTTTCTTGGGACAGATACAGCACGACCAGGCGTTCGCCGCGTGCCTCATCGGGGACGCAAGTGACGGCGCAGACGCGCTCGCAGGTGCCGAGGATTTCGTGGAGCGTCTCTTCGATTTTCTCTAACGGCACCATCTCACCGCCGACCTTGGCAAAGCGCGACAGCCGACCGGTCAGGGTCAAGAAACCATCTTCGTCCAGACGCCCCATGTCGCCCGTCACGTACCAGCCGTCTTGAATGACCTCGCGCGTCAGTTCCGGCCGGTTGAGATAACCCTCCATGACGTTGCCGCCGTAAATGAGCAGCAATCCCTCTGCACCAACCGGTAGCGGCGCGCGTGTCTCTGGATGAACAGTTCGGGCCGCGACGCCGGGAATAGGCTGGCCGACCGTGCCCGGCTTGTTCGAGATATGGCGAACGCCCTCGACTTCCAGATCGGGCAAATTGGAAGACGCCACCGGCGATAACTCGGTACAGCCGTAGCCTTCCATCGGTAGTATGCCGAACTTGCGCTCAAATTCCTGGGCCAGCGATACCGGCAGCTTCTCGGCACCACAAATAAGGATACGCAAAGTGCGAAAATCGTCCGTCGCGCACTTGCGCAGGCAGAAACGTAAGAACGTCGCCGTCGAGAGATAGAGACTGCACCGATGTTTGCGGCACAGCTCACCGATCTCCTTGGCTTGGCGCGGATCGGGGTGATACAGCACCGAGGCGCCGACTTGCAAGGGCGCCCACAACGTCACTGTGTAGCCGAAACTGTGAAAAAAGGGCAGTACGCCGAGGGCGCGATCGCTGGGCCGTAGCGAAACGGCTTGAATCATCGATTCGATGTTGGCAGCAATGTTGCGATGGCTGAGCATGATCCCCTTCGGCTCGCCGGTGCTGCCGCTGGAGAAAATGACCGTGGCCAAATCATCAAGGCGATGCTGGCCCAGGCGCAAGACAACATGTTCCAGAAACCAGCCCGGCAGCAAGATCACAGCCAGCCAACGCGAGAAGCGCATCCAGGCAGTGAAGCGCGGAGCGAAGTCCTCAAAATAAATTAGCTCCACACCAGGTCCGGGATCGAGTTTCATCCGCTCCGTGAAGCGCCGCGAGGTGAGAACGTGGCGAGCGCCGCACTGACGCAGAGCTGACCGAATTGCCTCCGGCGAAGAGGTGTAATTGAGATTGACCGCCGTTTTGCCGAGCATGGCCAGAGTGATGTTGGCGAACGCCCCACCCATACTGGAGGGCAGCCAAACGCCGACCATCGGAGCGTTGCCGAGCACTGGTCGAAAAAGCTTGACGGCGCAGAGGACGGCAGCCAGAGCGCGTCCGTAGCTAAGGCGCTCTGGCCGCGTGCTGTCGAGGAAACAAGAACGAAAGGGCCTCCGTGCTGCGACGCGGACGAACCGGCGATGCGGCGGCTTGAGCCGGTACGAGCGCTCGACAGCGGTGCGCGCAGACAACAATTGTAGCGCTTGCCGCACCTCGCCGGGCGGCATCCCCGCCGGCAGCGGCTCACCGAAGGTGACGTAAGCGGGAAACGGCAGCGTCAATGGCCAGCGCCAACGCAAACGCCCATCCTGGACGACAAACAAGCTGCCCAATGTTTGATCCAGACAGACGGGAATGATCGGCGTCCGGCCCTTGCGAGTGATGCGCTGAAACTGGCGGCGAAAAGGTAATTCCAGTCCGCCTGCCAGTACATACCCCTCGGCAAAAAGACAGACCAACTCGCCACGCTCCAGGCAGGCGCGGGCCTGCCGCAAGGCGCGAACCAAACCGCGTGCGCCTGCCGAACTATCAATGGCGATGACGCCAGCCCAGTACAAGAGATGGCGCACGCCCCATTGCTTGGTCCAGCCAGCGAACACCACTATGCGGATGAAACGCCGATGTGCCGCCAAGAGCAACAGCCAGTCGAGATAACGAACAGGATTGCAGATGAGTAGAGCACCGCCGCGCGCCGGCACGTGTTCCCGGCCGTGGACACGCAACCAGTAGACCGAGTGCGTCAGCAAGCCCAGAGCCACGCGCAGGGCGCGGTACGGGAACAGCCAGCCTGCGGCCAGCAACACCAGTACAATCGCACCCCCTATGCCCAAGCTCCACGCCACGGCTACACGTTAACTCCCAAACGATCTCTCGGCGGACTCGCTAGTCCGCACTAACCACGCAAGGTAGTCCTCGGAGCCAATGCCGTCAAGATGGAGCGGAAAGAAGCTCTGCCGCCGGGGGCATGCCGACCACCGATTTCGAGCCGATCACCGTGGGCGATGACAGTCCTCATAATCTCTGCAAATCCTGCGTACGTGGCAAGTCGTCAAGATTACGGAGCTGAAATAGAGATAAAAAGCGCGACGTGGTATGGTATACCACTTCGCGGCCGTCGGCTTCGCCGCGCTGCACAGCGATCAATCCCAGCCGTATCAGTTGCCGCAACGCACCGGTCGATTCGCCGCCGCGCAGCGCCTCGATTTCTTGCTTGGTGATAGGCTGGCGATAAGCGACCAGAGCCAGCACGTCCAGGGCAGCCAGCGACAGACGGGCCTCGCGCGCCTGGCCGTACAGACGATCGAGCACGCCGCGGAAGCGCGGCTGCAAGACCAACTCGTAGCCGCGCTCGCGTAGCTGAATGCGATAGGGCCGGCCCTGTTGGCGATAATCGCGGTTGAGTCCGTCAATGATCTCGCGGAACTGCTCCGCCGCCAGACCACGCACCACCTCGGTGGCGCGCTCGACCGTCAAAGGCGCCCCACCGACGAACAGCATTGCCTCAACGATTCGCCGTAATGGCGGCGGCGCCGACGACTCACCCTCTGACGATCTTCCTGATGGATCGGGCGTTCTCTCCTCTTCCACAGCGGACACTTTTTTCTCCTGTAGAACCTAAAACTCCGCATTTCCCGGGACACGCGGGAAGGGGATGACGTCGCGGATGTTGGCCATACCGGTGACGAATTGCACTGTACGCTCCAGACCCAGGCCGAAACCACTGTGCGGTACGGTGCCGTAACGACGCAGATCGAGATACCACCAGTACGCCGAGGGATCGAGATGGTGTTCCTTCATGCGTGTTTCCAGCACGTCGAGTCGTTCTTCGCGCTGACTGCCGCCGATGATCTCGCCGACACGCGGCACCAGTACATCCATCGCTCGCACCGTCCGACCGTCATCGTTCAGACGCATGTAAAACGCCTTGATCGTTTTTGGATAATCATAGAGGATCACCGGCAGCTTGAAATGCTGTTCGGTCAGATAGCGCTCGTGTTCGGATTGCAGATCCGCGCCCCAAGCAACGGGAAACTCGAAGTTCCGTCCCGATTTTTGCAGAATGTCGATCGCTTCAGTATACGACAGGCGAATAAATGAACTATTGATGATTCCTTCAAGTGTGGATATGACTGATTTGTCGATACGTTCGGCGAAGAACTTCATATCTTCGTCGCAGCGCTCCAGGACATCGCGGCAGATGCGCTTAAGGAACGCCTCGGCCAGGGCCATGTTGTCGCTCAGCTCGTAAAACGCCATCTCCGGCTCGACCATCCAAAATTCGGCCAGATGGCGCGACGTGTTCGAGTTTTCGGCGCGGAAGGTCGGGCCGAAGGTATAGACTTTGCCCAACGCACAAGCGAAAACCTCGGCTTCGAGCTGGCCGCTAACCGTCAGGTAGGTCATGCGCCCGAAAAAGTCTTTCGTATAGTCAATTTCTCCCTTATGATTGCGCGGTGGCTTGCCCAGGTCGAGGGTGGTGACGCGGAACATTTGTCCGGCGCCTTCGCAATCGCTGGCGGTGATGATCGGCGGATGGACGTAGAGAAACCCTTGTTCCTGAAAGAAATCGTGAATAGAGCGGCAGATGCAGTTACGGACGCGCGTGACGGCGCCGAAGGTATTGCTGCGCGGCCGCAGATGGGCCTGCTCACGCAGAAACTCCAAGGAGTGCCCTTTCTTTTGCAGGGGATACTTGGCGGCATCAGCCCAACCATGAACAATGATGGCCTGGGCCTGCACTTCGGTAGCTTGCCCCTTGGCCGGCGACGCGCGAACAATACCGTCCACGGTTACGCTGCAACCGACCGTCAGATGCAGCACCTCGCTCTGGTAGTTGGGTAGCGAACCATCGGCGATGACCTGGACATTACCCAGACAGGAACCATCATTGACTTCGAGAAAGCTAAAACCGCCCTTGGAATCGCGACGCGTGCGGACCCAACCTTGCAGGCGCACCTGCCGGCCAATGGATTCGACTCGCCGCGCCTGGGCCACGCTGATTTTGTCCATCTATTCCCTCACTTGCCGCACAAGCAATCAATCCAACGCCAGCAAGACATTGGAGGCTTTGATGACCGCATAGACTTCTTGGCCCGCCGTCAAGCCGAGCCGTTCTGCCGAGCTTTTGGTGATGACCGACACAATTTGCTGCCCTCCCGGCAATTCAACCACAACCTCCGAATTGACGGCACCGTGGTTCACAGATTGGACCTTCCCTTTGAGGACGTTTCTGGCGCTGATTTTCATAGCTTGCCTCCTCGGATCGTTGGCCCCGGCTTTATTGTACGTTCTCATGCGGGGACGGGTACAATGACTCTGGCCAAAGGGAATCAAAACCAAGGAGAAACTCATATTATGCGGTTGTCGGAAACGGAGATCAAGCAAGCCATCGTCCACCCTGAAAAAATAGTGCGTGAAGAAGCACTGCGCTATTTTACCGATTGTTACAGCCAAGACGCCGAAGTCATGTCCCTGGCGATCCAGGCCTTCGAGACATATGGCCGCGGTAAGGCGTTTCTGGATATTTATGGGCTGGCACGGTTGGCACAGACCGAGGCCACTATCGAGTGGGCTATCCGGGAATTGCACCAAGAAAAGGACAAAGTCGAAGACCAAAACAGCTATTTCTCCCAGCTTTCTCACCTCCTGTGCAACGCTGATCTAAACTTCGTCTCTCCGCGTGCTGACGAGATCGTTCAGGCGCCGGGCTTCGATAAAGATCTGGTTCCCGGGTTCCGAGAACGCCTGGAACTGGCCTGTTGGGATGCCGAGCAATGTTGGAAGGAACTGGAGCGCATCTGTGTCGAAGGTCTCGCCCAGTCGGATGATGTGGATTTCGACCACGCCAGACGGGTCGTGCAAGCGCTGGCTCGTCAGGGGCAGAAGGATGTTGACCGCATCCTCGATCTGCTCGGCGAAGAAGTCACGGACTTCGAGACGGACCCAATGACCTGGCTGGAAATCTTCCTGGTCATGCTGGTTGGGGAAATGCGGCTGGAGCGAGCGGCCCCTCTGGTCGTGAAAAAGCTGCACGCATACGAAGCAGAGTTTCTATGGGAGGAGTGCGTTAAAGCTTTGGGCAAGATCGGCACCGACGCTGCTACCGAGGCCCTGGCTGAGAAATGGCTACAAAAAAGGGTATGATTATCGTCTTTATGCCAGCAACGCCCTGGAGAAGATTCACTCGGACACAACGGTGCGGAAATGCCTAGATTTGCTGCCTCAGGAAAAAGACCTTACCATCCGGACCAACCTGGCCGATGCTCTTCTGGGGCAATTTGCCGACGAAGGTTTCGAACCCGTGCGTGCGCTGGTGCAGCGCCGAGCCTATGATGACAGGAGCAGCGACTTGATGCGCAGGCTGATTGCCGTCAGCACGGTCGTAGGCGCGACCTTCCCCGAATATCCGATTTGGAAGCGAGAGGCCGAGGAGAGACAAGCCAGACAGGAGCAGCGGATGAAGAAAATGCAGCCCTTCTTGCATGCCTTGAGGAACCCTACTCCGCCGCCTGAGGCTTCTCCCCCACAGGAGCACGAGGATTCTCTCGAACCGAAGTTGCCCCCAAGTTTTCGTGCCAAGAAACAGGTGGGCCGCAACGATCCGTGCCCGTGCGGCAGTGGCAAGAAGTTCAAGAAGTGCTGCCTGAAGCGCGAAAAAGGATGAAGACAAAAGCGAGCGGACAAAACCTATGTGTGCTCCCTCGCAGGGCCGGCACGGGGAGAGGTTTCTCTTGCTGGCCCCGCGGGAGCAGAGTATTTTCCGGTAGCTCTAGCGCAGGCGTTGCAGGTCCGCGTCCGCCAGAGTGAGCCACAGTCGTTGGGGGAAAAAGCCACATCGGTGACTTGAGACTACGGCCCCCGGCAGCACAAGGCGTGCTTTATTATCGCAAGCATTCAAGAGTTGCTACTACAGAGCCGGAGGGCGAGAAAATTTATGTATAGCGAGAGCCAGGAACAGCACGTCGCCAGCGATCGTCGCGTGGCTTTATTGCTTTGCCTGGTCCTCATCCCGGCGACGGTGCTGGTTTATTCCCCCAGTTTTGATTATCCTTTTGTAGATTATGACGATCCTCATTATGTTTCTCAGAACCCGCACGTCCAGGCTGGCCTGAATACCGCTACGATCTGTTGGGCGTTTACGACGTTCACACAGGGTAACTGGCATCCGCTGACCTGGCTGTCGCTGCAACTGGACGCCCAACTCTTCGGCGGACAGAACGCGGGCGCCTTTCACCGAACTAATGTCCTTTTGCATGCGGCGAACACACTGTTATTGTTCCTGGTCCTGGGTTGGATGACGGGGAAGAGAGGGCGTAGCGCGGTGGTTGCGGGCCTGTTCGCGCTGCACCCCTTGCACGTAGAATCGGTGGCCTGGGTGACGGAGCGCAAAGACGTGCTGAGTACGTTCTTTTGGTTCGCGACCTTGGCGGCTTATCTGTTTTACCTCCAACGACCCAGTATCCTCCGCTACCTGTTGCTGGTGCTGGGGCTGGCACTGGGACTGCTAGCCAAGCCGATGCTGGTGACATTGCCCTTTGCGCTGCTGCTGCTCGACTATTGGCCGTTGCATCGTTGGCCTGTTTGCTGTGTTCGTTCCCTTCTGCTCGAAAAAGCACCGTTGTTCGTCCTGATTGTTGTCTCGTGTGTCGTCACCTTTTATGCTCAGCTTTTTGGCCAATCGGTGGCGCCGCTTGAAGAGGTGCCGTTGACGGCGCGTCTGGAGAGCGCACTGTTGGCCTACGTGAATTACCTGGGCAAGATGTTCTGGCCGGCGCATCTAGCAGTGTATTATCCACATTTAGGACTCTATTCATCCGTTATACGAGCCATAATGGCGGGACTGCTGTTGGCCGCTGTCACGATACTGGTGCTCGGTACCAGCCGCCGTCGGCCTTATCTGGCGGTCGGCTGGCTCTGGTATCTGGGAACGCTGGTGCCAGTTATCGGCCTGGTTCAAGTGGGTGGCCAGGGGATGGCTGATCGTTACACCTATGTGCCGCTACTCGGCTTGTTCGTGACGGCAACCTGGAGTGCAGCCGATCTGGCAGCCGCCCTCACTCGAACCCTCCCTCCCGTGTGGGGGAGGGTTCGAGTGAGGGCGTTGGCAGCGGTTGCGGTGCTGGTGTTGACTGCCTGCGCCGCCCGGACGTGGAAGCAGGTCGGCTGCTGGAAAAGTACACGACAGTTGTGGGAATGTACCGTCGCGGCGACGGATAATAACGTTCTGGCCTACCTCAACCTGGGCACGTGCTACTTGAATGAAGGTCGAATCGGGGACGCCAAACGAGCCTTCGAACAAGCCGTGGCCATCGATCCGCGCCAGGCCGTACCTCACGTCAATCTCGGCAACGTTTTTGGGCAACTTGGTCTGTGGGACCGAGCAGCGGCGGAGTATCGTCAGTCCCTCAAACTCAATCCTCGGCTCGCTCATCCTCACTACAACCTCGGCAACGCTCTCGCTCAGCTAGGCCACCGCGAGGAGGCGATCGCGGAATATCGCCGTGCCATCGACCTCGATCCCAACGACGTGCGGCCTTATATCAACCTCAGCATTCAGCTTGATTACCTCGGTCGATGGCAGGAAGCAGAAGCGCACTTGCGTTCCGCGCTCTCACTAGACCCCACCAACGCGGAGGTACATAGTGACCTCGGCATCCTGCTCCTGGAGTTAGATCGGCCCGAAGAGGCGATCGCGGAGTTTCGCGAGGCCATCTCCCGGGCACCCCAAAATGGCCGCTATCACAGCCAGCTCGCCGCAGCACTTCAGGAGGAGGGCCGACTCGACGAAGCGTGGGCGGAATATCGGGCCGCCCTGGATTGGGGAGATAGGCAGGCCCGTCCCCGGCTTGGGTTCTGCGAGCGGCTGCGCGCGTTGCAGCCACGGTTGGCCGATGTTATTGCCGGGCGGGACCAGCCGGCGGACAACAGCGAGCGGCTGGCCTTTGCCCTGCTCTGCCAGCAACGACAGCAGCGCCGCTATGCCTGGGCCACCCGTCTTTACCGCGAAGCCTTTCGCATCGAACCTCAATTAGCCGACGACAGCCGAAACGGCCATCGTTTCCTTGCTGCGGCGGCGGCCGCCGCAGCTGGCTGTGGTCAGGATACGGTCCCGCTCAACGACAAGGAAATGACGGAGCTACGGCGTCAAGCCTTGGAATGGCTGCAAGCTGAGCTGGATTTTTGGGCACGCCTGGCCCAGAGTGGTCGGCCGGAGGTTCGGGCCGCTGCCGAACGGATGCTGCGGCGGTGGCAGCGGGATACTCATTTCGCTGGCGTGCGTGATCCGGCCCTGTTGGCCCAGCGGCCAGAATCCGAACGTCAAGCCTGGCGAAAGTTGTGGGACGAGGTAGCAGCGCTACTATCTCAAATCGATTCGCCGCCCAAGGAATGAGCCGACACAGCCAGCTATGGATGCGCCTTCTGCGGTTTGCGTTTCCGGTTCGTTGAGTTTTGGAAGGTCACGAACTGCTGTGCAATTCCGGGAACACATCGGCAGACAGGCCGGCATCGCGGATCAGCTCGCTCAGTTTTTTCACGGCAGCGAAGCGATAGTTCGCCACTTGCTGCTCGCTGATTCTCAGAAAGGTGGCGATATCGCGGTTAGCCCAGCCCTTGACCCACAATAACTCCAACACTTTCAGTCGTATCCAATCGCCTTTCTCTTGCAGGGTGCGTAAGATCTGGCCGAGACAACGGACGATGGCAGCGTTTTCCAGCTCGCGGCGTTCTTCGCGGCGGGCAACACTTGATGCGCCTGGCTGGTCGTCGATTTGTTGATTGAGCAGGTCGAAAGAACTGTCACGGAGCGAACGCAGCGGATGCCGGCCGTTACGGCGGAGATGATCGGTCAATTTGTGTGAGGCGATAGTGAAGAGATAGGTTTGCAGCTCGCGGCGATCGTCGAAGTTAGGCAGGCTGTTGAGGAAGCCGACGAAGGTTTCCTGCACCACGTCTTCACTGGCATCGCGGTCGCGGATACGGCGCTGCACAAAAGCCAACAGCCGACCCTCGTAGCGCGCAATCAGCGTCTCCCAGGCGCACGGATCGCCGTCCCGGATTTGTTGGATCAACAGACGATCGCTTTCGGAGGGCATTGTTGCTACCCAGCCACGCACAGACCCGCAAGGATTGCCACAAGGATGCCGATGGCCGCAATCCGTAGCAGGCGTGTGTAATAACCCTTGGTCGCTTCTTCCAGACGCAGATAGCCGCCTACCACGCCGAGCAAGCCCATCGCGCCGAGAAGGATGAGAAGGGCTTGCTTTTGCCGCTCCTTCATGCGCTGGTGCTGGGCTTGCTTCTGGAAGTCGCGAACCTGATCGTCGGTGATCGTCAGCTGCATCTTGACGACTTTCCAGACGCCCTCCAGCATCGGCTCCTCAAATTTCTTGTCCTCCGGCTCGCCGAACTGAACCATGTTATGCGTGAGGAGGTATTCGGGATCGGGGGACCAATCAAGGCCGCTTTGATTCTTCAGCCAGGCGCAAGCTGACTTCAAAGCGTCTCTTTGCGCAGCGAAATCCGTCTTGCCATAGCCGGTGAATTCCTCGCGGAGAAGCGGTTTTTTGGGTTCCGCGGTTGGCCGGTGTCGATTATGTCCGGCGGTGAGCAGTGATGAAGACACCGCTAAATTGCCAGCAATCAAGCCCAGGACGGCCAGGCGCAACCAGGTAGAGATACGCATTGAAGATCCTCCTCATTCCTCCGGCGAGCGGGGCCTGTTAACGTCCCGGTATCTGTCACCAGAGATGTTAACCCACCCCACTCGCTCGACGGTATCAAGCGTAGCGCAGGCGCAGGCGCTTGGCGGTGGGCGCCGGCGGTTGCTCCCAAGGACTCACCAGTTGCACGATCGCGGCCGTCATCGCCAACACGAGCACAAGGAGTCCTGGATTGGGGACGACGGTCAGCGGTCGAATCAAAAGCAGCATCAGCACCAACCCCCAGAAGCTGGCGCCCAGGATTGGCGCGAAGCAGAAACGATGGGCGCGGCGGCGGGCCGTCATGCGCCACCAACGCATGGCGAAGAAAGCCAAAGCGTAAAAGCTGAAATACGACATCTCCGCCGCTCCCGGCGGAGAGCTATGCAAGACAGGCGAAATCCCCGTCCCCCCCGCTGTGAATGTGCCGCCATCCATCCACCAGCTGCCCACGCCTACCAGGCCGCCGATCCCCAGCAGCACGAAGCGGCGTAGCCAGGAATCGCCGCGGCGCTCGGTCCAGAACTTGGACGGAATCAGAATGGCCCAGCAAGCGGCCACCGTCGGAAAGAAGACGCGCCCCATCTCCACAAGCAGATCGTCAGCCTTTGGTTGCCGGATCGCGGTCCATAGGATGCTGCCCAGGGCGGTGAATAGCACGGCCAAGAGCATGGAACCACACAACTCCATCACCTGAGCGCGGCGCGAAACGGCGGACAGAGCGACGAGGACCGGCTCCGGTGGGCGTGGCGGACGCACCGGCACAGCGGCGCCCCTTGGGGGTGGGGTGGGCGCCGCGGCCGGCACGCGGGAGGGCGCTCGGGGCGCTGACGCAGCTCCGCCCGCCTCGAGGGCTTCGACGGCGCGGGCCATCTCGGACATGCTAGCGTAACGCTGCGAGGGGTTCTTGGCCAGCGCCTTGGAGAGAATCGGGAGATATTCGGTCGGAATTTTGCTCAGGTCCGGCGGCGTGGTCAGGTGTTTCATCAAAATTTCGCCGCTGCTTTCGCCGTCGAACGGCACCCGGCCGGTCAGCATCTCGTAGAGCATAATGCCGGCGGCATAGGTGTCGATCTGTTTGCCGTAGTTGCCGGTGGAGATTTCCGGGGCCATGTAATGCACGGTGCCGACACTGTGCGTCTGGGCGGTGCGCTGGCTAGAGCCGATCGCTTTGGACAGACCGTAATCGCCGACCTTGACCATGCCGTTTTCCAGGAAAATATTGGCCGGCTTGAGGTCGCGGTGAACGATGCCGTGATCGTGCAGATAAGCGACGGCGCGGGCCAGGCCGAGGAACCATTCACGGGCCAGTTCGCGCGGCAGGCCGTTTGGGTGCCGGCCGAGGATGACGCTGAGCGGCTCGCCGGCAATGTACTCCATGACTACCCAGCGATCACCTTGGTTGTCGGTGCGCAGATCATAGAGATTGACGAGGTTGGGGTGCTTCAAGTTGAGGCACTGCGCCACGCCGCGCAGCTCGATCTGTGTGTCGCCACGCACCAATTTGAGCGCGACTTCCTTGCCACCGTCGCTGACGGCAAAATAAACCTCGCCGAAACCGCCGCGACCGATGCCGCGCTTCAGCGTAAAACCTTCCAGGGGTCGTTGTCCCGAACTGTAGGTGAACTTCATTGTGTGCAGCCCCCTACGTTAATTATTACACCCTACAAGCCTGCGGACGGCTGCCGGTAGGCTTGTAAGGATATTACCCCAATCGTGCTGCTACGGGTTCAATGGCGAACGAAATATTTTCGCCGCTAACCGTAGCGTGTGGATCCCTCAACAACAGCCGCTGGCCGCTGATGTGCCCATTGATGCACAATTTACCGTTGTGACGAATGCCCAACGTGTCCTTGTGGCGAAACAACACAAGCGGCTGTTGCAGGTCTGGTACGTGTACATGCACTTGCGGCCCCTCGCCCAAAACCAGCGTGTCGGCCATCAACAGGATGGCATCGACCGACAGCGGCAATCGATGGCCACTGACCAAATCCAGCCGGGCGCTGGTGCTGATCGGCACCGGCAAGCGAAACTGGAGTTGGCATGACGCGCCTAGCGTAATGCGATCGCCGTTTTGCAGTAGCGTCCGTGTGGTCTCGCGGCCGTTCACCTGAATGGACCGGACTGCTTCCACGATGTAGCCTTCCGCGTCGCGCATCAAACTGGCATGCAACCGCGACACATCGGCTACCAGCGGAATGTCCACGTGTCCATCGTGGAGCGCTTGCCCAAACGTCACCCGCGCTCCCACACATACCAGATAACCACCAACGCCATCGATCCACAACAAAAATCGTACCGGCAAATCCCTCCCAGGCCTTCTCTCCTCCACGAGAGGGGAGGGAACAACTTTCTCCCTCTCCCCTTGTGGGGGAGGGCCAGGGTGGGGGGCGTCGGCTAGCGAAACCGTCACCGGCTCAATGGCCTTCCAGGCCCGCGAGCGCGCCTTGCGGGCTTCGGCATGTTGTGGCGCGATGGCCAACACTTGCTCGGCCAGCTCGACGACCTCACGCCAACGGCTCTGGTCGGCGGCCTCGTGCAACCGGACCAACAAGCCCGGAAAGATCTTCCGCTGGTGATCGAGATCATCGGCGAAGCGATCCAGCGCCGCCGGCCGATCAAGCAAGCGCCGGCGAATGCGCTCCGCTACTTCGCGGGCTGAGGCCAACTCACCGCGGTCGGCCAATTCGCGCGCGTGCAGCCAATCGCGGGTTGCTTCCTCCAGCACTTGCAGTTCTGCTGAACATACGCGGCGTTCGCGCAAATGAGCAATGGTATCGTCCGCTCGCCGCACATCGCCGGCCTGTAGCAGCGCGCGGACCTGAGCGATACCCAGGTGAACCAACGACTGGCGCAGCGAATCAATGCTTTTCTCCGCTGTTTGCAACTGTTCGGCTTGCAGCAGATTGCGCCAGGCGTTTCCCACGTTCTGTTGTTTCAGGCAGTGCTCACCGCGCTCGACATAGGCACGGACAAGCTGAGCCAAAAGCGCGCCGGCAGCACGATGCTCACGGATAGCTGGCTGCATCAGCAAACGATGGGCCTCTTCCAGACGCCCCTGTTGGAGCGCTTCACGTGCCTGCCGAATTGCCAACCACGCACAGCCGAACATTTCCTGGGTTCTCTGGCGAGCGGGGTCGTGTTAGCACCTGAGTGCTTCTCGGGGCGCTAACGCGACCCCGCTCGCCGGGTTTTAAAACACCGCGATTATTTGCTATTGTCAATATCGGCGATGGTTTCCGTGTCATTCTCGTCCTGCAGCGCCGCCTTGGCGGCATGAAGGACTTCCTCACGGCTCTTGCCCTTGATTGTCTCCAAGGTGGTCGCATCAGTACGGCCAAACTCTTTTTTCAGTTCGATTTCCTTCTCAATTTGTCGCAGCTGCATTTCCACGGCTTTGGCATTCTGCTGGGCCCGCGACAGAGAGCTATCATCGAAATCGGTCACCTGGTTCCGGATCTGCTTCATCTGCACCAACTCCAGCTGATGCTCCAGGCGAACAGCGAGGACACGCAGTTTTTCCTGCTCATTCTTCATGGCAGTGATGCGTTCCTTAGCCGCCGTCAGAGTCTTTTTCTTCTCGGTAAGGATTCTTTCCTGGACTCTCACCTTTTCTTTGAGGCAGTTGAACTCGGTAACAGCCATCTCTAACCGGCAGGTCAGATCATCGGCGTCGCACTTGCGGCCTCGGAACACGACCTTCTTCGCATCGTCTTTGAGGGCTTTCTGCATGTCGCTGATGTCGGCGCGCAGATGCGCCTGGCGATCGCGATTGCGAGCCAGATTGTCTGCGAACTCATCGACCTCGGTGGCCATGCGCGCCAGTGTACTAAGGTTCTTGTCGATGTCCCGGTCGATGTTTTCGATGTCGGCCTTGAGTTGCTGGAGTCGCTTCTCCGGCGGCACCCAACTCCGGGCCGTACGACAGCAATCGCCGAACCACGTTTCCAGCGAGATGTTGGTCACTTTGGTCAGCACCATCAGACCAGCGATGACGGCAACAGTTGCAATCAGGAGCTTCTTGAGCATGACGTTGAACCCCTTTCCAAGTAGAACGGTACACCATGCGAAGGGAGCCAACGACGCCTACGGTCGGCTCCGCCTTCTATTGTATTCGCTGCAGGAACGGTTTCATTTAACCGAATCGGAAAAATTGGTAAGACAGGCGCAAATGTTCACTGCTGGCAGTATCAGGCGGTTGGCCCATTCGCCGACGGCGGGGAGGAGACAGGGAGATCCTCTATGCCGACAATGTGCAAGAGATCGACTTTGAAGGTTCTCTGATATACCATCCCGTCTGGTTGATCGGTGAGACCGATTATGGCCGAGCGTTGACCGACCATAATCAAGTCCGGATGACGGATGTCGTAAGTCGCTCCTGTAGTCAGAACGATACGGAACGGCTCAAAAGGATGGCGACGCGCCCGTTCGCGAAGTTCTTCTTGCGTCATGGGACCGTTCTCCTTTACTCTCAGTGTACCAGCGACGTTGGCGTGGAACCAGGGGCGCGACGGCCCTCGCTTGCGCTTCGGGTTTGGTAAGGAAGTTTTGCGGAGGACCCTGGATGTTCGATATTTACGCTATCGAAAACGACCGCGTTGTGATGCACGCCATGCCGCTGCTATTGGGCGCGTTGTGTTGTCTGGCCATCGCTTATCGCTATTACAGCGCCTTTTTGGTGGCCAAGGTGGCGGTCCTCGATGATTCGCGACTGACGCCGGCGCGTCGCTTTCACGACGGCCAAAACTACCACCCGACCAGCAAATGGGTGCTATTTGGCCATCACTTCGCCGCCATTTCCGGGGCAGGCCCGCTGATCGGCCCGGTATTGGCGATCCAATACGGCTACATGCCAGGTCTGTTATGGTTAGTGATCGGCGTATGTTTGGCGGGGGCAGTGCAGGACATGCTGGTGCTGGCAGCGTCGGTACGGCACGGCGGCAAATCACTGGCCGAGATCGCTCGCAGCGAGCTAGGACCGTGGGCCAATCTCGTCGTGTCGGCGGCGATTCTGTTTATCGTTATCATCGCCTTGGCCGGACTCGGCGTCGTGGTCGTTAAGGCGCTGGGCGGCGAGGAAGCGAAACTGCCCGCCGGTATGCGCATCACTTTGCCGTCTAACACATTGCTCCAGCAGGACCACGGCATCCACAAATTTCCCGGCGGCTGCACGATCCGCTACACGCCGGACGAGCCGCCACAAACACGCCCGGAAGCATTCATGGTTCAAGTACCGGATGGCACCGTCCTTACTCCCGATGACCACAACACGGTCGAGCTGCCCGCGAAATCTGTGCAGCTGGTGCCGGGTTCCTCCTGGGGTGTGTTCACCATCGCCTGCACCATCCCCATTGCTTTGCTAGTCGGCTGGTATATGTATCGCTTTCGTCCGGGAAAGACCGTGGAGGCATCGCTGATCGGGGCCACGTTGACCTTGGCTGCCGTGGTCATCGGCAATTGGATTCCTGGCTCGCCCTGGGAGGGCTATTTCGCCCTCGGTAAGGGGCAAACCATTTTTGCTTTGTGTGCCTACGGCTTCGTCGCTTCGGTGTTGCCGGTGTGGCTGCTTTTGGCGCCACGCGATTATCTCTCCAGCTTTCTGAAAATCGGCACTATCGCTTTGCTCGTCGTCGGTGTTTTCTGGGCCAATCCGAAGTTGCCGAGTCCAGCGTACAACCCCATCTTCGTCAATGGCGGGCCGACCTTCCAGGGACACCTGTTTCCGTTCGTGTTCATTTGCATCATGTGCGGCGCTATCTCTGGTTTTCATGCGCTCGTCTCCTCCGGCACGACGCCGAAGATGGTCGATCAAGAAAGCCACGTCCGCCCCATCGGCTACGGAGCGATGCTGATGGAGGGACTGGTCGGCATCATGGCCTTGATCGCGGCAGCCTCGCTCGATCCGAAGCTCTACTATGACATCAACGTGCCTTTGGACCAGGTCCAGAAATGGCAAGGGGATCTGGACAAAATGTATGTCGAATTGGGCAATATAGACAGCCTGGAGCACCTGAATTTAGCGCAGGTGGAGCAGAACGTCGGCGGCGAGTCCCTGCGCGGCCGTACCGGCGGCGCCGTGACGCTGGCTGTCGGCATGTCGCATATTCTCACCAAACCACTATCACAACTGGGCTTGCCCTTCGAGTCCGTGATGAAATACTGGTATCACTTCGCCATCATGTTTGAGGCCTTGTTCATTTTGACGACCATCGACGCCGGTACGCGCATCGGCCGCTTTCTCGTGCAGGAAGCGCTGGGCCGCGTTCATCCGAAATTCGCACAAACAGACTGGTGGCCGAGTGCTCTTTTGGCCACATTTTTGGTGACGACGGGTTGGGGCTTACTGGTGGCGACCGGATCGGTAGCGACGATTTGGCCGATGTTCGGCATCGCCAATCAACTGCTTGCCGTCATTGCCTTGACCGTGGTGACGACATTGCTGGTCAATAGCGGCCGCGGACGCTATGCTCCGGTGACGGTACTTCCGATGCTGTTCGTCATTTCGACGACCATGACAGCTGGCGTGCAGATGTGCAGTGGTAAATTCCTCGATCTCATGCGACAGGGACAAGTGCTGACGGGAGCGCTGAACCTGGCCCTGACGATATTTGTCATGACGTGCGTGGCAGCGCTGTTGATCCTGGCTGTCAGCCGTTGGCTTCTGGTGGCCAAAGGGATCGCGCCGCTGCCGGCAAAGAAAGACTAACTACAGAGTCACAGAGAATATCGAGAAAGAAAACATAAAGAGACAGAACAGTCTATTTTGAATCGCGGAACCAACGCTCTTTATTTACCATTATCTCTGTGTTATATCTTCTCGGTGACTCTGTGGTTGGTTATTTTATTGTTTGGCCGCGGCCTTGTGCTGGCGGAATAGCACCAGATCGTGGCGGCGGATAAAGACGTTGGGTTGACCGTCGAAGCGCACACCCATTGTGTAGACGCCGAATTTGCCACTGGTCGTCTCCGCAAGATACAGCGCCGCTTGTCCTTGTGAAATCTGGCCGGTGGTCATGAGAAAATGTACGTTCTGCCGCGGCGGCAGCTCGAACTCCTGCACCAGATCCAGTTCCGCCCAGCCGAAGATCTTGCCAGAGGCACGATCGATGATGGTACCCAGCAATTTGCCGGCGCGATAATCGAGCAGCCAAACGCCGTCGATCGGCGCTTTGGGATTGCCGGCTACGGCGCCGGTGCAGAGAATGTAATCATCGTAGCGGTCGTTACTGCCGGCTGTTGCGCGTGGCTGCTGGCCGATGTAGCAAACGGCGCTGAAAGCGCCTAGCAGCAGACCTGCTCCCAACCACAGCCATCGCCGTTTGTCGTTCATCGCCTTGCCTCCTTTTGTTCCCGACCGCGGGTGCGCACTATAACAATCTGTCACATCGCTTCAAGCCAAAAAGCGAGGTTACTTATGTTCCCCATCTTTCGCAGTTGCCCTTGCGAGCGCTTTGGACTGGCAATATTGCTCGTCATCACGGCCGGTTGCAATGCACGAATGCCGGCACCGGCTTCCGGCAATTATCTCTTCTGTTTCTGGAACAGCGAGAATTTCTTCGACAATAAAGTCAACGGCTGGCACAATGAATCGGACAAAGAATTCGATCGCTGGTTCGCCGATAACCCGGCGGTGTTTCAGCAGAAGGTCCAGAATCTGACCGAAGTGCTGGCGGCGCTGAACGACGGCAGAGGACCAGATATCCTGGCGTTGGCCGAGGTCGAAACTGAATCAACGGCGGCCGAGGCGCTGAAGGATTCCCTCAACAGGACCATCAAACCGGATGCCACGCCGTATCGGCATGTTTTGATGAAAAATCCGCACGGCGGCCGCAACATTGCTACGGCCATTCTCACGCGCTTACCAGTCGTCGCAGACCGGACGCGGCTGATTGGCCAACGCCATCGCATTCTCGAAGGCCATATCGAAATGAATGGGCAAGAGTTGGTGGTGCAGGCGACGCACTGGACTTCGCGCGTTTCGGACAAGGCCGGCGCAGGGCGCGACAAATACGCCGATCAGATCTACGGCCGTTTCCAGGCCATGTACAAGGCCAACCCGGATGTATCGTTACTGATTTGCGGCGACTTCAACGACAACCCAGACGATTCTAGTGTCACCATGCACCTGCACGCTACCGGCGATCTGGAGCGCGTTAAAGCCAACGGCGATCCGCCGCTGTTGTACGATTTGTTCGCTAACCGGTGGGCCGAGAAAAAAGGTGCGGATTTCGGCACACACTTCTATCACGGCAAGGCGTTTCTTTTCGATCACATCGTGGTCTCGCCGGGCATGGTCAACGGTCGAGGCGGTTGGCAATGCTTGGCGGAGACAGCCGAGATCGTCAAGCATCGCTTTGTCGTGCCACGCGGCCGCAATAAAGGGCATCCGCTGGCTTTCGGCACGAAGAAAGAGAAAGTGCCTCTGGCCGAGCGCGGCGTCAGCGATCATCTGCCGGTGACAGTGCGATTGTGGGTGAGGTAACGTCTTAGCGCACCGGCAATCGGACGCGGAAGGTACTGCCCTGTCCTTCGGTGCTTTCGACGTCGATAGAGCCGCCCATCAGGTCAATATACTCCTTGACGATGGCCAATCCGAGGCCGGTGTGCAGGTCGTCGCCGCCGCGCGACGGATCGCCCCGATAGAAACGCTCGAAAATACGGTCACGCGCCTCGGCAGTGATACCGATGCCAGTGTCCTGCACTTCCACTTCCAGTGTGCCATTATGGCGTTCCACACGCAGATCAATGGTACCGTCGGGTCGATTGTACTGAATGGCGTTGTGCAACAAGTTGGAGATGATCTCGCGCAGCTTGTCAGGATCGGTCTGCATCCGAACCAGCGGCGGACTTTTTACCGTCAGTTTCAAGCTGTGTGCCTCGGCTAGCGGTCGAACCACATCGGCACACTGCTGGGCCAGGGCGGCGACATCCACCGACTGTATGCGCAGCCGATCGACGCCAGCATCCAGACGGGCCAACGTCAAAAGGCGTTCGATAATCTGATGCATCTGCTGAGCGCTGGCGTATACGTCACCGAGCAACTCCCGGTAATGTTCGGCAGAACGCGGCTTGCGCAGGGCCAGTTCGGTAGTGGTCATCAGGGCAGCCAACGGCGTACGCAGCTCGTGAGAGATGTCAGCCACCGCTTGTTTTTCCCAAGCAAAAGTGCGTTTGAGTAGATCGAGCGTGGTGGTCAAGCGTTTGGCAATGGGCCGCAGCTCTAGTGGCAGGGGCCGTTCGTCCAGCGGCAGGCGGAAATCTTTGGGTGACACTTGACTGACAGCATGAGACAGCCGCCGTAACGGCGACAGCCCCAGGCGCACCAACCCGAAAGTGCCGAAAGCTGTGGCAGCGAAGACAGCGAGGCTGATACCCCAAAGCCACTGGCGCAGGCCGCGGAGCGAATCGCGGGTTTCCTCCGCAACTTTAGCCAGTTCCTCGTCGTGTTGCTGGCCAAAGCCAGCGAGGTTAGCATCCAGTTTGGCCGTCGGAGCCGCACAGTGGACATAGATAGTGGGGCCGCGGCTGGTTTCGCGCCGTGGGGCAGAGCGATTGGAAGGAGCATCGGAGGGAGAAGGCGACGGAGATGGGGGCCGCGGAAATCGCCGCGCCACGCCGGAGGCCTGGAACACCACACGCCGTACCGGCGTATCTCCTAGCCATGTATCGTCATAGCGCCATTCGGCCACCCCTTCCGGACCGAGAACAGAGTCGTCGAGCGGAAAGGACCGGCCCGCCATCGAGGGCGAGTACCAGGGTTCACTCGGCGGACTGTCAATCTGGAGGAAATAATCGCTGGCCTGGATGTCTGCCAGCCCCAATTCGTCCAGCTTAAGTTTGACGCCGGGCTTGAGAGTGGGGCGAAGAGCGCGATGGACGAACTCATACACCGGATTGGGTTCCGGCCACGACCACCACAGCCCTTGGGGCAGCCAGGAAGAGGCCAAGAGGTGCCCATTCGGACTGAGATTATTCGACAGCGCGCCCAACAACAAGAGCGATTGGATGAGGTGGCTGTTATACCATTGAAACTGTACTTGCACCAAGCGCGCCAACGACCGTGCCTGCGCCAGCAAGTCGGCGTCCAGACGCGCCTTCTCTTTTTCGCAGCGTTCGCTGTACTGCTTATCGATGAGTTGTCTCATCGCCCGCTGTTTGTCTTGCAGCGTCTGATCGGCGATGCGATACACCAAGAGCGACGCCGCCAACAGCGCCGCCGCCAACAAGGCCAAAAAATAAACCATCAACGATAGGCGAATCGATTTCATGATTCGTCGTCGCCTCGTAGCATGTAGCCTTCGCCCCAGCGAGTCAAAATGAGGGGCGGATCGAAGCCTTTGTCGATCTTATTCCGCAAATAACGAATGTACACATCGACCACGTTCGAGGTGGTCTCGTCGCGGTCGTCGTACAGGTGCTCCCAGATCATGGAGCGTGTGGCGATCTGGCCGCGATGAAAAGCGAGGAACTCCAAGAGAGCATACTCGCGCGGCGTCAGGTGGATGTGCTGGCCGCCGCGTTTGACCGTGCGGCTGGCCGTGTCGATCTCCAAGTCGTAAACGCGGATGAGAGGGCTTTTGATCTGATGACCGCGGCGGATGAGGGCACGGAGACGAGCCAGCAATTCATCCAACTCGAACGGCTTGGTCATGTAGTCGTCGGCGCCGAGATCGAGTCCTTTGACCTTGTCTTCCATACTGCCACGCGCCGTCAGCACAAGAATGTGTGTCGTTATGCCATCTTTGCGCCAGCGCTGCAACAGTGCCAGGCCGTCTATCTTGGGCAGCATGAGGTCGAGAATGATGACATCATATTCGGCAGTACGCGCCTTAAAATCGCCTTCCGCACCGTCGGTAGCAACATCGACGGCGAAGCCTTCTTCTTCCAGCCCTTGCCGCAGGGCGCGGATAAGCGGTTTATGGTCTTCGATAAGCAACACGCGCATGACAGATTCTCTCTTTACAAGGGGCCGAGCGAGGGTGGCCCAAAGGGGCTTCTTCGCCTTTAAATTACTATACCTATCAACGATTAAAGCATCATGAGAGGAACGCCCTTCACATAATCTCCGGGGCTTTTTTCAAGATCTGCTCTTTCCGTAACTTTCTTTTAGTTAGGCGGCCAGATCGAGCAAGCGTGTAGCGAAATCTTGAAACTCCTGACGCTGAGATCGCTCCCCTACAGCCGCTCGGACTTCATGTTTGAGGATTTCCCGCTGTAAAGCCCGACGCTTATCCGCATGAGACGGCCGCCGAGCCTCCTCGTCCCATAGCAGACGTACCACCAACTCTATCCTCCCGACGTAACCACGCCCACATCTCCACCACGCTGTACCACAGCAGGTTGATCGCCATTGCACCAAGGCGGGCGTAGACGTTCCACACCGGCTGCGGACCGGATCTCCACCCCCTCGCATCTTTGAAGGCCTGCTCGATGGCCGTACAGGCCGCCATCACTTCCAGTACCTCGACGACGCTCCTATAGTGGCCCCCGAAAACTGGACCACCAGCTAAGCTACTCTGGTGGCTCACGAAAGAGATATTTATGGCAACCAAGCGGAAGCAGTACACGGCAGCGTTCAAGGCTCAGGTAGCATTTGCCGCCCTTAAAGGCGACAAGACCATCAACGAACTGGCCTCTCAGTTCGGCGTGCATCCGATTCTCATCCAGGATTGGAAGAAGCACCTGCTCACCGCCGCTGAGCAGGTCTTCGCTAACGGAGCCAAAGCCGACACCACCGCCCAGGTTGGCGTCAATGTGCGGGTCGGGCACATCCATTGTGGCCGCTTCGCCCTTGGGCGCGTAGTCGCACGCGGGCTGTTGGTCTGCGGCCACGCCGACCTCGTCGTCCCAGTAAATGTCGGCATTCTCCTGGCGGGCCCGTTGTTCGATGGCCGGATAGGTCTCCTCCAACCATGGACGTACTTCCGCGGGTTCTTGGTCGCGGGCGTGACGACGCGGTCGCTTGGGCGTGAAATCTCAGCGTTGGAGATACAAGCTCACGGTGCGCACGACCAAGACGATGCCCCACGGCCGGCGGATCCATTCGCCCACGGCGAGTCCCCAGAGGCGTGGCAATGCCCCACTCTTCGGGCTGGTACGTGCGTAGTTGCTGTTGGATACGGACGGCCTGCTCGTCGGAGAGCGTGCGGCTCGAGTCCAACGGCCGGCCGGTGCGGTCGGGGATAGAGCGTCCAGGCCGCCTTCGACATAGGCGGACCACGCGTGGCAGACGGTTTGGCGGCGGACGCCCAGAAGATCGGCGATCTCGGTTTCGGTGAAATCCAACTGACAGCCGCGTAGTAAGGCACGCAGGCGGAGGGTTTCCAGAATTTCATCGGAGAGTTCGCGGGCATCGGGTAAAGAGAGAGCCCTGAGAACGGCCTCTTGGGGGCGAAAGGAACGTGTCATCATGGATTTAGCCAGCAATATTCATACCGGGGTAATATGGAGCCTTGTGCGCTCGTCAGGAAGGACTCCCAGTCCCCAAACTTCTATCAGCCGCCTGAACGGTTACAAAGAAAGTTACGGAAAGAGAATAAATATAACCATGTGGAGGTGTCCGTTTTCTCCCCTGTTGACGGGCATGAATGGCGGAGGCTGTGGGCGTTGTGGTCGAAGCAGCAAGGTTGGTATTGGCGTGACATCGCCAAAGTCTTGGAAAGCTCGGAGGAAACCGTCAGCCGTTGGCTCAGCCGCGCCCACACAAGCAACCCCAAGCACTCCTGGCCCGGAACTTTGGCCATCACCCGAAGTTGGAATACAAGTACATCGATCTACCGATCTTGCTATTTTTTGTCCTTTTTGTATGGTATGTTTTCCGTGTTTTCCGAGGTGAAATTCTTCTGAGTCCATCGATCGATGCTGCAAACATTCCACGAAAAGAACCGTAATTTGATCGTCAACATCAACGGCAAGCTCTTGCACCGCGATCAGGCCGGCGTTAGTCCCTTCGATTCGGCGGTGCAGGGCGGCGATGCCGTCTGGGAGGGCTTGCGTCTGTACAATGGCCGTATCTTTAAGCTGCGTGAACACCTCGATCGGCTGCGCAGCTCGGCCTTGGCCCTGGGCTTTGCTGTCATCCCCACGTCTGAAGAGATAATCGAGCAGATCAAGCGGACGCTGGCGGCCAATGCCATGCGCGACGGCGTTCACATTCGGCTGACACTGACGCGGGGTGTCAAGATCACCTCCGGCATGGATCCGCGCTTGAATCAGGCGGGACCGACGCTCATCGTCTTGGCCGAGCACAAGCCGCCTGTCTACGACAAGGGCGGCATCACGCTCATCACCAGCAGCGTACGGCGGCCGCCGCCAGACTGTCTCGACCCGAAAATCCACCACTGCAATCTTATTCCCTCCATTTTGGCGAAAATCGAGGCCAACGTCGCCGGCGCCGACGATGCTCTCATGCTCGACCTGCATGGGTTCGTGGCCGAGACCAACGCCACGCATGTTTTCCTTATACACCAAGGTATCGTCTTGACGAGCCGTCTCATCGCTTGTCCGGAAGGCATCACACGAGCGACCGTACTGGAAATCTGCCGCGACGCCGGCATTCCGCATCAAGAGCGTGATCTGTCCCTGACGGAAGTGTATCGCGCCGACGAGATGTTTTGCACCGGTACGATGGGCGAACTGG
This sequence comes from Planctomycetota bacterium, assembly GCA_021325115.1. Taxonomy (GTDB): domain Bacteria; phylum Planctomycetota; class Planctomycetia; order Gemmatales; family Gemmataceae; genus JAJPHU01. Next base: position 30,941 of record JAJPHU010000134.1, read on the forward strand.
TGCCGGTGGTCAAGGTAGATGGCCGGACCATCGGCACAGGGACTCCAGGAGCGCTAACGCGGCAGCTTATGGATCTGTTTCGCCGCCGTACCGATCAGGAAGGCGAGGTAGTCGTTTGAGGATAGAACACGCCCAA
>JAJPHU010000003.1 GCA_021325115.1 Planctomycetota bacterium
CCGGAGGAAACATGGCGGCAGACCGTCAATGGTTTGTCCCCGGCCGTGACCGCCTTGATGCGCGCGCCGACGGCAGCCCGGTTGGTCTTGCGACCGATGAGCTTTACGGTCAGCCAATGGTTGCCTTGGCCGGGGTTTTGAAAGAGAACGTTATGATACTTATCGCCGTTGACGGCCCCTCCCATTTCGATGAATATGTCGAGATCGCCATCGCGGTCCCAATCGCCGCAAGCCACGCCGTGGCCCTTCTGGAGATGGCCGGTACCAGAGGAGGCAGTGATTTCAGCGAAACGTTTTCCGGATATATTCTTGAACAAGCGATTGGGCACCAGCGTAACGAAATTCGTCCCCCCTGTGCCGAGATAGAAATCCAGATAGCCGTCGTTGTCGAAGTCGCCGAAATTGCTCCCCATAGGGGCAAAGACTTGGTCCAGGCCCACTTCCTGGGCTATCTCCTGAAATCTTTTGCCCTTCTGATTGCGGTAGAGCTTGTTTCGATCTCTCCGGTCGTGCGGCTGTCCTTGCATACCCTTGATCACGTCCTGCACCAAGATATGGGACTTGAAATCGTAAGAAAGGGCGAAGATATCCAGCCAGCCATCATTATCGAAGTCCCAGGCCCAGCACGAAAACCCCTGAGCAGGTCCTTGAATGCCCAGTGACTCAGTCACGTCGCGGAAGGTGCTGTCCCCCTTGTTATGAAATAGTTGGGCATCGCCCTGAAGATTGTTGAGGAACAAATCCGGATAGTCATCGTTGTCATAATCGATCCAGGCGGCGCCCTTGCAGAAGCGCAAGCCCCGCGATAAGCCTGCCTGCTCCGCGACCTCCTCGAACGTGCCATCGCCCTTATTGTGATACAGCCGATTGGGTTGTTTCTCACAACAGATGAAGAGATCGAGGAAACCGTCGTTGTCATAATCGGCCCAGGCTGCAGCATTCGAGTTAAGCGGTTCATTCAGGCCCGCCATGTCGGTGATGTCGGTGAAGGTGCCGTCACCGTTGTTACGCAACAGGCTTGGCCGCATCGGCCACTGTAACCAGGCGCCGCGGCAAATGAAGATATCCAACCAGCCATCGTTGTTGTAGTCGCATTGCACACACTGCAAACCGCCCAATTGGGTCGATAGCCCCGCTTGGGCCGCGCATTCCTCGAACGTGCCGTCTCCCTTGTTGCGATAGAAGGCCATCGGCTCAGTAGGATCGAAACTGGTGACGACGAGATCGAGATGACCATCGTTGTCAAAGTCGTCCATGATGGCTCCGCCCGACTGATTGAAGCGATTGACGCCCGCAAGATGACCAACATCGCGGAACTTGCCGATGTCGAACTCCGAGTGAAGAAAGTGGTCCAGTCCAACTACGAATTGCGGATCGACTTGGTGGGGATATTCGCCGAGCGTCATATGGGCCAGGTTGAGCAGCCAGCGGATTTCAGGATCATTGGGAAATTGACGCAGGTACTCGTGAAAGTGCTGGATGGCAAGGCGCGAGCCATAGGGATTGCGGTGGACAGCGGCAGCGGCGAGAGGAAGGATGCAGGAACTCTCGCCGCGACAGAGAATGCAGTTGTCGTTCTCGCCGATCCGCAGTGCGATAACTCCTTGGAGATAAATAAGCGTGAACAGGTACATTCGCGCCAAGCGCTCGTCCCTCTCGATATGGGATCGAGCTTCCTCCAAGAGGTGGTAGGCCTGACGTGCTTCTCCCTCGGAATTCAGCGCAAGGACTTTCCGGAACAGCCCTTGGATTCGGTGGTGAGCGGATGGATAGTCCTTCGCCGAATCGCGGTCAAGAAGCTCGACGAGGCGATATCCGGGCTGACGCCAGAGGTCGGCGATTTCCAGGAGCGACGCATTGTCTTTCCACACGGGGATGCTGCTGGCGATCAAGCCAAAACCGCTGGAATCCATTTCGAGGTCGCGCGATTGGTAAGAGAGGGCATGCTGCTTGTGGGGCAATCCCTCGCGCTGGACATCGTGCCACGGAATCGTCAGGACGATGGCTCCCGCGAGAAAGACGAGAAAGCCGATGACGAAGAAAAAAGAACGTCGCTTTAGCACGGCAGAGATCTCCCGTTGAGTCGTCGAAAAGCGCACGGAAATGACCGTTGTTTCGGTTATTATAAGTTGGACAGCGCCGCTTTTTCGGTGAATCATACAGAAGTGCCACTGGCGCAGGAAGTTGAGGTTGCGTCGCAGATCTTATGGTGGTACGGCAACTCGACACACTGCTGAGCCATTTTACAGCTTCTCCGATGACTCTTCCTTCCAACGCAGCCGGCTGCACAACTTGGTGAGCAGCCTCGCCATCACCCTGCTGTGCTGTCATCTGCGACGCCGATTCCTGGATCCCGGTCGAGAAATGATAGTATCGCAAAGTACGAACCTGGCAGCGCCGCCAGTAGCCCAGGATCAGCTCGTTGATCGTCGGGCCGGACTGGGCATCGCGGGAAGTCGCCGGCTGTAGGCCACCCACTCAGCGATCAGCCGCTCGCAGGCCGCCGTGGCAGCAATGGTCCCGAATTTTCTGATGGAGGGATCTTTTTCGTCAAGACGAATCGCCGCCTATCCGGCAGCCTTGTGCTTGCAGAGCTTGAAAATGCGTCAAAGGAACGTAGTTACACGGGGGGCCTCTTGATTTGGGCGTGTA
>JAJPHU010000190.1 GCA_021325115.1 Planctomycetota bacterium
CCTTCATCCAGAGCAAAGGCACCAACGGCCCGTATAATCGTCGCACAACCCATTTTCATGGTTTCTGGGTGCTGGCAGTGGCATAACGAGTCTTAGTGAGTGGGTTGTAGGTTCGATTTCTACAAATGGCACTCTAAGTTCTTGAATTGAAAAGACTTGCGATGAGGAGATGACTCATTTCACGCGGTGGAGTAGTTAGGTCTTTTCTTATCGCTCTCTTTTCAAGCGCTGACTGTACCGGATAAGATAGCTCGGCGCTGTAGTGCCGAGCAGTGTGGACAAGCTGTCCCGGCGCTGGTAGCTTTTCCTCATGGCGTATTCTACTCGCGATCTGCTCCGTTTCCATCAACGTCCCGTGCTGCACGAGGCTACCTTGGTGCTTGCCTTCGACGGCTGGATGGACGGCGGCAGCGTCTCTACCGGCACCGTGCAACGGCTCGTCGATCTGTTAGAGGCCCACCTTCTTGCCGAGATCGATCCAGATCCCTTTTACCTGTACAATTTCCCCGGTCCGATGGAGTTGGCCGCTCTGTTCCGACCTGCTATCGAGATTGAGGACGGCCTCATCAAGAGCATCGAGATGCCGTCGGCCCGGTTTTTCGTTCACGAAGCGGCGAATCTTGTCCTCTTTGTGGGTAAAGAGCCGAACCTGCGTTGGCCCACCTTCGCGGATTGCATACTCGAAGCCGTTACCGCCGTTGGCGTGCGCCGCATCCTGTTTGTCGGTTCGTTCGGCGGCTCGGTGCCGCATACACGCGAGCCGCGCTTGCACGTCACCTGCTCCCATGCAGAGATGTTGCCAGAGATGGAGCTATATGCTCTGCGTCGCAGCGCCTATGAAGGCCCTGGTTCTTTTTCGAGCTATTTGATGACGCGCGTAGCAGAGACCGGCGTGCGTATGGCCACGCTGGCGGCGGAGATTCCCGGCTATCTCCAAGGCCCCAATCCCGTATGCATCGAAGCCGTCACGCGTCGCCTGGCCAAAATCCTGCGGTTGCCGCTCGATCTGGCACCGCTGCGCGCCGCCAGCACCGAATGGGAATTGGCCGTGACGGCAGCGATCGAAAAAGACGAAGACATGGCCGCCAAGGTTCGCGAGATGGAAGAAGCCTACGATAACGAACTGCTTCAGCGGGGCGACGCGGAAGGATGAAGGTTCGCAGCGAGCGGTAGCGAACACTCTGGCGCTGGCTTACGGCTCGCCGCGAAACGGCGAGGGCGGAAACGGAGGGGCCGGTTTCGGGAATACTACCAACACACGTTCGCCGGAGTGGACACGGACTTCTTGCGTTTGCTCAACCGGATTTCCTTGGCCATCCAGCCAACGGGCCTTGACCATATAGATGTACTCGCTGCCCTTCTGCAAGGGTGGCGAGCGAAAAAGGCGATCGGTGCCGAGCTGTTCGGTTGGGAAGTCATCCACCCACAACTCGCCGAAACAGGGCATCTTGACGTCGATGACAGCCGCCAAGCCGTTCTCCTGACTCATCGGCGGCAGCTTCACATCCTGAGCCATCGCTCTGGTGTAGCCCGGCGCACGCGGTGGCGTCATGTAGGCCGGGTTGATTGGATTGTAGAAACCGGGCCGACGGCCCAGGGGCGAGGGATAGCGTGAACCATTGCCCCACGTAAACGGCGATTCCCAAAAGTAGGGCCAGGTGCCGTTGGACCAATAGGGATACGCTGAATCATTGGAGACGCCAAAATAGTTGTACGACTCGAAGTAGCTGCGTTGCTGGCCGCGATAAGGCCCGATCGAGAAATCGACCGGCCTATCAAAGAGTCCCGCCAAGACGGCGCCGCCCGAGGGTAACAAAGCCAACACGGCAACCGCCATCCCCGCTAAAGTCCCTCGTTTCCCCATTGTGCGCCTCCCTGGAGCAGATCTTCTGTTGCAATGATCGTCTGATTCATCGATCGCACACGCGACGGATTGGCCAAACTTCATCGCGGAGGGCCGAGTTACCCCCTTCGGTCGTTACCGGCGGAGTGAACGATTTTTCCGTCACGAAGGGAACGGACAGTCGCGCTTGACGCCGAGACGGAGCTAGACTAGGATCGCGCGCCCCTTGGAGGAGGCGGGACGGACATTCGCTGTTCGGAAGGAGAGGGCATAATGATAGTATGGGCAAAGCACGGGGAAAGGGCAATAGGGTGTTGGGCCGTGGCTGCGCTCCTGGGATCTTTGCTATTGACCGGCTGTAGCAAGCAGCCCGCATCCTCGGCACCCTCGGAACAAGCAGAGGGTACAAAACTTGATTCGCCTACCCCGTCCGATGGAGTCGCAGCCGTAAAGGAACGGCAGGACAACCGCTCTCTTACAGCTGCGGCTCCACCTGACGGGGTGAACTGGCAAGTCCAGCACGAACCATTCGCCAAGGCGACGCGCAGCGGTGATGATCCACCGGCCAATAGCAATCCGCCGCCCGACGTGACCGTCAGCGGCAAGCCCGTTTACCAACTTTACAAGGAAGTTCTTGCCCTCTGGGACACCATTCGCTTCATCACGCCCGACGGCAAACCGATCCGCTACGCGGCGACGATCGAGACGGATTGTGGCAATATCGAAATCGCTCTACGCCCGGACCTTGCGCCCAATCACGTGCGCAACTTCGTCGCCCTGGCCCGCGCCGGCTATTACGACGGGCTTTTCTTCGATCGCATTTGTCATGAAGAGACCGAAGTGGAGCCGGGCAAAATGCAGGTATTCGACAGCATCGAGGCCGGCTGCCCGCTGGGCAACGGCGATCCGGGTAACGGCAGCATCGGTTACTGGCTCAAGCCGGAATTTCCTGCGGCCGACGCCAAAGTGACGCACGAAGCGGGCACGGTCGGCGCTTGCCGCGGTATGGAAGAGGATAGCGCTGCCTGCCGCTTCTATATCACCCTGGGGGATGCACCTTTTCTAGATGGCAATTTTACAATTTTCGGAAAAGTTACCCAGGGACTGGATGTGGCGCGTATAATAGCAAAACAACCGACGCGAGAACACGAAGAGGATGTGGCCGGCAGCTTTCGCCCGGAGAAACCGATCAAGATCAAGAAAGTGACGATTCAGACCTCTATGGGAGAGAGCGGCCGTTAGATATAATAGTTCGGGGCAGCACAGACCCCGATCTCGGGAGCCCGCGGTGAGGCGCCGGGAGGGGACCCACCCAGAGGAAAGTTGCGAACCGGGTCAGGCCTTGACGGGTGCAGCCCTAAGCAGCGGACCGAGTGGCGTGGATCAG
>JAJPHU010000106.1 GCA_021325115.1 Planctomycetota bacterium
CGTACTCGGAGAGTTGGTGGGAAGTCGAGTTTTTGCCGCTGTTGCAGGAAGGCGAACAAGGCGGCTATCTGATCGTTGGACGCATCCGGCCCCTACAGGCGGTCGAGCGTATCCGGGACAATCCTCTGTCCGAGAAGCTGGTCAATTTACGACAACAGCATATGGAGCGTTTCAGCCTGGATGCCTGGGCCAGTTCGTTGCCGACCCTGCGCCGCCTGGTCGAACAGGTGCGTCTGGCCAGTCAGGTGACGACGCCGGTATTGCTCGTTGGCGAAGCAGGGACGGGCAAGCAGACGTTGGCGCGGACCATCCACTCTTTGAGCGCCCGGCGCGAAGGGGCGTGCGCCGTCCTCGATTGCCGATATTTGCCGCCCGCCGCTATTTCCAATGTGCTGTTTGGTCAGCGAGGACTCGCCGCTGTTTATCTGCGTGAACCGGCCTATCTGCCGCGCGACGTGCAGCTGCTCCTCTGCGAACGGATCGCAACAATGGGACCGCGTCTCTTTGCCGGCTGCACGATACCGCCGGCGCAGGCGGTGCGTTCCGGTCGGCTGCTCGACGAGTTGGCCTGCAGCCTGGGCACCCTGGTGATCGAAGTACCGCCGTTGCGCGAGCGGCTGACTGACCTGCCTGCGTTGGTCGAGCGTCTGCTGCCGCGGGCTTGCGCCGGCGGCGACGTGCATGTTACCAGTCTCAGCGCGGAGGCCTGGGCCCTGCTGCGTGGCTACTCCTGGCCGGGCAATCTCCGCGAATTGTACAACGTCCTCCGGGTGGCCTGCGCCCATGCTCGCGGTGAGCAGTTGCGCACTTCCGACTTTCCCGCCGAGTTGCGCCGTGCTGTCGGACGCGAGCAGACGCCGCCGCGTCCCGCTGATAAATCACTGCCCTTGGAACATCTTCTTGAGGAAGCGGAACGGCGCTTGATTCAACTGGCTTTGCAGCGCGCGGACGGACGCAAGGCCCGTGCGGCACGGCTCCTGGGCATCCCGCGGCCGCGGTTGTGGCGACGCATGAGCAAACTGGGGATCGCCGATACGGAGCAAGAAGAAGGAGAAATTATCGGCGAGGAATAAGAGATGCATTATCCGCAATTGCTCATCTACGAAACGGATCGCCGACTGGCGATGCTATTGCAGCGCGTGGCCGATAAAAACAATTGGCTGCTGCGCGAGCCGCGCCAACCGTCGGCGGTGTTGCGCTTGCTGGATCGCGGAGGGCCGGGGGTGTTTCTCTTGCGTCTCAGTCGAGATGTAGAGCGCGAAATGGCCCTTCTGGAACAGGTGTCTTGGCTGCATCCTGATACGGCGAGCATCCTCGTCGCCGATAACGAACACCGGGGCCTGGCCGGTCTGGCCTGGGACCTGGGAGTCCGCTGGGTATTGCTGCCGCCGCACACACGCGAACAACTTGAAGAGATTGTCCTCCATCTCATGGCGCAATATGAACCTATGTCCATGAGCCGAGGTGGAACATGATCGAATTGCCTTTGTTGGACAAAACACGCTGCAGCAGCTGCACGGATTGCGTGGCCGTCTGTCCCACGAATTGTCTGACCATGTGGGGAGCGACGCCCTTTCTGGAAAGACCGCTGGACTGTATCAGCTGCGGTCTATGTGTGCTCGTCTGTCCCAGCGCCGCGCTGAGCCTCACCGAACCCTAAAGGTCATGTAGGGCGCCTGCTGCCCGCGTGCTGAGATTTCGACAGCGGGCAGCAAGCCCTGCAACTCTTGCCGGTTAACCCTTTAACAGGTTTCGTTTTTCGGTTTTTCAGTTTTCAGCAAGAAAAGGGGCTTTTTCCTTCCGAAAACTGAAAAAACCGAAAAACGAAAACGATTACTTGGCCTGCACGGTTCGCACCGTATCCGACTCCATGTCTCGGAAATCCGCACGAGCGACTTGACCAGCGCGAACGATGATGCGGCGGGTCTCCGAAACCGGCTTGCCGTCACGGACGGTCTCGACGCGCACCATGTAGTAGTAGGCCTGTCCCGGTTCCAGCTCCGGCGTGTTGAAAGAGCGGGTGCCCGAAACGTTTTTCATCGGCCTATCGTCGATGAACAACTTGGCGTTGGCCGGCAACTCCACAACGAGTTTGGCTTTGTTCGTCGGGAGCATCGTGCCTTTGTCCTTGCCTTTCTTCTCTTCTGCTGGAGGCGCTAGAGGCTCGCCGTAAGGTGCGGCGCCCGGCGCTGCTGTTCCCGGCGCTGCGCCGCCTGGATAGACTGTTCCTGGATAGGTCGGCAAGCCGTAACCTCCCCAGCTGGCGTAGCCACCCCAGCAGCCATAGCAGCCGCCCCAGCAACCCATGCAGCCCCCGAAGCAGCCATAGCAGCCTCCGAAGCAGCCCCAGCAGCCGTAGCCCCAGCCGCCGTAGCAGCCGCAGCAACCCCACCCCCAGCCGCAGCCACCCCAGCCGCAACAACCGTGGCAATCCGGCATTGCGTTGCCTGCCGTCAGAGCAGCCATCAGAACCATACTGTACATTTCTTTCCCTCCCAAACTCGTGAAGAAATGACTCGACCACACAGCCACCATCCCTCATCGAGAAATTGGCGGCTTTGGGTTAAATAGTAAATTTAGATAATTTGGGAGTCAATACGATTTCTCAAGAATGCAACTTCGTTGCCCCGGGAAGAGTCGTTACAAACGGAACCCGTCCATAAAAACGACGAGCCGTAGGCGAGCGCGGGGCAATCCCGTACTCGTCTACGGCTCGTGGCCAAGCGGCTCGTTACTTGTTCCTGGAACTTCTATTCTTTGACTACTTCGGCCATCAATTCTTCCGTCATGTTCCAATCTGTATAGACATGCTGCACGTCATCATGGTCATCGAGCGCTTCGTACAGGCGGATAACCTTGGTGGCCGTTTCCTTATCCACGTCGAGGGGCGCTTTGGGCAGCTGGCTGATCTCGGCAACCGCTGTGGGAATGTTGTTCTTTTGCAGTGCTTCCTGCACCTTGCTGAAGACCGAAGGATCGCAGGTGATATCGAAGGTGCTGCCGGAGCGTTTCATGTCGTCGGCGCCGGCGTCCAGGGCGATACTCATCAAGGTGTCCTCATCGACGGCTTCTGCGTTGACGCTGAACAAGCCCTTCCGCTCAAAGCGGAAAGCGACATTGCCGGCGCTGCCCATCTTGCCGCCGCCACGCTCGAAAATTTTGCGAATCTCGCCAGCAGTGCGGTTGCGATTGTCGGTGACGACATCGACCAGAAAAGCGACGCCGCCGGGACCGATGCCTTCGTAGGTGATCTCCTCGAAGGTTAATCCCTCTGTCTCGCCGGTGCCGCGCTTGATGGCGCGTTCGATATTGTCCTTGGGCATACTGACTTGCCGTGCTTTGTCGATGGCGTAGCGGAGCTTGAGGTTCATGGTCGGATCACCGCCGCCTTGACGTGCAGCGATGATGATGGCACGGCTGAGCTTACTCCACAGTTTGCCGCGCTTGGCGTCAACGGCCCCTTTTTTGTGCTTGATGGTAGCCCAATGCGAATGGCCGGACATGATTTCTCCTTCCCAGATGCCGTCCGTAGTGAGTAGCAAAACCAGACGTTTCTTTGTTACGAACTACGGACGAAGTCGAAGTTTCTCCTGGATCTCCCGATACCGTTCATCGGGCCGGCGGCGACCGCCCGATTCGTACAACTCGATTGCTTTCCGCCAGGCACGGCTGGCTTTATCCCCCTCCTTGAGACGGAAATATACGTCGCCGAGGTGGTCCCAGACCACTGGATCATCTTCGCCGCTCGGCAGAGATACGGCCTTCTCCAGTTCGCGACGAGCGCCTTGCCAATCACCCTTGCGGAACAGCACCCAGCCCAAACTATCGACAAATGCGGCATTATCGCGGTCACTGTCCAGACCTACACGCGCCAGGCTATTGCGCTGCCGCTTGTCCAGCTCCAGGGCGCGGCGAATCCGTTTCTCTGCCTCATCTAGCTTTTTGTTCTGGTCTGCCCAGAGATACCCCAAATCGTTGTTGGCCGTGGCGTCATCGGGATCATCTTTGAGGATCAGCAGCAGCTGCTCCTCGGCTTTATCGTCCTGATGGGCGGCGGTATAAATCACCGAGAGCACTTGGCGAATGCGATGGACCTCTCCTCCTTGATTATACTCTTTCAGGAGCGCCTGGCACTCGGCGATGGCCTGGGAATGGTATTGCGCCAGGGACAGCAGTTGGGCGCGTTCGAGGCGACAGGTTAGCTTGAGTTCCGGCTCAGCCGTCTGCACTGCTTCCTCGACAGCGGCCAGCGACTCGCGGACCTGGTTCAGCCCCATGTAGGCCGAGGCCATCTCCAGGTAGAAAAGTACGCGGTTGGTACGGCGGGCATTGCGTAACCCCTGTTGGCACACCGCGATGATTTCGCGGTTTTTATGAGCCAGCGTCAAGACGCGCAGCAGGCCGGTGTAGATCTGGGCTTCGTTGCGCCCTCCCAGGCGCAGACAATGGCGATACAAAGCCTCGGCTTCGTTGTACAATCTGGCCCGACCGGCCAGTTCAGCCAGCATTGATGAGGTAGCCGCGTGCAGATTGGCCCCCACGCTCAGGCGGCGCATGGCGGCCGGCAACACCCGTTTGACCAACTCGGTGTCCTCACGCAGTACCACCAACATGGCCTTTGCATGTACCGCTGCGCGCTGGGCCGCCTCACGCTGTATTTCGTTTATCTCCCCTTTCTTGTTTTTCTCCTCGTCGCCGCTGGCTTTGCCGATCGCTTCATCCAACTGGGTCAAAAGCCGTTCGGCGCCACGCTCGTTGTCCTCTTTGTAGATTTGAAACAGGCCGCGATAAACTTCGACCGTCGGCGCTTGCTCCAGCAGTTTGTGATAAATCGGTTCAGCCTGCTGTGCTTGGCCGGCTTTGCGAAGCTCCCGCGCCCACAATAATTGCAGCGCCGCATTGTTGCGATCGGCCGCTGCCGACCGTGTTAGCGACGGCACGATTTCCTCCGCGCGGCCGAGTTGTTTCTGAAGCCGGATGCGCAGCTCGTAGCCCTCCATGCCTTGCGGCTGCGAGCGCAAATACTGCTCGACCTGCTCCAACGCTTTTTCGGGCTCGCCCTGAGAGACGTATACCTCGGCCAAGTTGAGTGCCAGTCGCACCGAGCGCAGCGGATCTTTTTTCAGCGCCGCCTGAAATTCAGCGATGGCCTCGGTACTTTTCTTGGATTTGAGGTAGAGCTTACCCAACCGTTCGTGGGTCTGGGCCGCTTGCGTCACAATCTCATCGCGATTGTACGGCCCTTGCTCCATTAGTGCGGACGGGTTGTCGAGAATGGTTAACACTTCACGCAGGCTTTTCTCGGCTTTGTCCAACTCGCCAGCTTCTTCCTGCAATTGGCCGAGATCGTAAAAGATCTGGGCGCGGACCTCTAGGCGATCCTTCAAGCGCGGACATTCGGCGATGCGTGTCAGGACGGCAACAGCTTCTTTGTGCCGGCCCAGCCCTCGCAGATGCCGGGCATAACGGTAGCCGGTCTCGAAATCATTAGGGTCCAATTCCAGGACACGCTGGCAACTGGCCAAGGCATCGTCGAGACGATCCAGGGCGAAATATAAGGGGACCAGCGCGCGATGAATGGCCGCCGAGTCCGGATCGAGCCGCCGTGCTTCCTCGAAGGTGCGTGTCGCTTCCAGGAGGCGGTTTTGATGCTCCAACGCCACGCCCCGGCCATACAGCTTGACTGCTTCGAGATGGTCCAGATCTTGGCGCGTGGCCGGTTTGATGGGCACGTGGCGCGTCGGCGGATCTGCAACGGTCGTCTGCGCCGCCAGTGGTGTCAGGGCCACGAACAGCAGAACGCCGCCCGGAGACGAAGCAACGAACCGCGACATGGTTTTCCGTACCTCCTGTTGCCCACCCCCCGCCGTGCCAGCACTCACCCGCCGCGCCAGCAAGGGATCCCGGCGCGAAGGATTGTACACGGAAAACGCAAGATTTCCTAGTTGGGATTGTCACAGAGACGTTCTCCGCCGCACTCCGTAAATTAGGTGGTTAGCGACACATTCGTAGAATGCGTCGCTAACCGAGAACCGACGCTTTTGCCAAACAAAAAGCCAGGAGCCAAACCATGTTTAGCAGCGAGCCATCCTCACTTCCATTCACACGCCGTCGCGTTCTGCAAAGCGCCGCCGCGCTGGCGGCCGCCGGTGCTTTCGGCATTAGCAAGCGCAACCTGCGCGCCGCACAGCCGGTCATCAAGAACAGACGCCTCAAACAATCGATTGTGCAGTGGTGCTTTGAGAAATACTGGACCATCGAGCAGCTGTGCCAGCAAGCCAAACGACTCGGCTGCGACAGCGTCGAACTCGTCGATCCCAAGGACTGGCCAGTCCTGAAAAAGCATGGCCTGGTCTGCGCCATTGCTCGCAGCCACGGCTTCGAGAAAGGAATGAACAATCCGAAATATCAAGAAATGTGTATTGATAAGATGCGCACGACCATCGACGCCTGCGCCGAGGCCGGCTTCCCCAATGTCATCACCTTCACTGGCTTCCGTGAGGACATTCCCGATGATGTCGGCATCAAGAACTGCATAGCCGGCTACAAGAAGATCGTCGGCTACGCCGAGAAGAAAAACGTAACACTGTGCCTGGAGATGCTCAACAGCCGTGTCAATGAGACGATGAAGGGGCATCCCGGTTACCAGGGCGATCACACCGATTATTGCATAGAGATCATCAAGCAGGTCGGCTCGCCGCGCCTCAAGCTGCTCTTCGATATCTATCACGTGCAAATCATGGATGGCGACGTTATCCGTCGCATTCGCCAATATGCCGAATACATTGGCCACATTCACACGGCGGGCAATCCAGGACGGGGCGAATTAGACGACAATCAAGAGATTAATTATCCACCAGTCATGCGGGCCTTGGTAGAAGTGAAGTACACAGGCTACGTGGGTCAGGAGTTCATTCCGACGCGCGATCCGGCCAAGGGGTTGGCAGAAGCGGTGACGCTGTGCGATGTGTGAGCACGTATTCGAGCCGGAAGCGTAAACGAAGCAGAAGATTCGGCAACAGGCGACCGGCCGGCATCAGCCCCTTGGTGTGTTGTCCACCAGCCGACTGACGCTGGCCGTTCGCCGTTACATCGGCTTGCACGGCACTGGAAATCATTACGAGCCTGCAGAATGGGCAGAGTTACTGGCAGCAGCATTTTGTATGATTTTCGGCAGATAATACTCCAAAAATACAAATACCTGTATCAACCATTCTAGAGTGGTCTGGCCGATCACGGACTGGCTGATGCTGGCGGAAAAGTTGTTGGTGTTGCTGCTGTAAGTGATGGTGATCGGGTGAGCGTTGGGGTTCTCGAAGAATATCGGGATGTTCAGCGTCGCTGTGGCCAGGGAGTTGATGATCGGGACCGTCACCGATTGGCCACCATCCGAGAAGGTCACGAAACCTTCGTCCACCGTCTGCCCCAGCGCATTGAATACCACTGCCGTAAGCGTTTCGTGCTCGCTGAACAGATCATAAACGATGCTGACATTGGTGATGGTCGCTGTCGTGGGAGAGGTCACGATGTTCAGCGTGCCGGTACCGCTGGAACTGAAAAAATTGCCTGCGGGGTCGCTGTAATTGGCGGTGATAGTGTAGGCGCCGAGAGGAGTTGCGGGGGGCACAGCGAATAAGGCGCTGGCTTGACCGCCCTGGACGTTGGCCGTGACCGCTTGTCCGACCGGCGCGCCGGAAGAATTGGTGACGACGAACTGCACTTGGCCCTCGTTAACGACACCCTCCGGCGTGGTGATAGCGGCGTTGAGAGTGATCATCGGATCGGCGGACGTGAACGGCACGGTGACATTCGCTACGGAAACTCTCGTAGGAAGGGGATCCACGGTCAGCGTACTGGTGAAGGTAGAGCCACGAAAATGAGGGGGATCGAAGACGGCCGTAATCGTGTACGTGCCTGGCGCTGTTCCTCCCGGTATCGTCAGAGTGGTGCTGGCCACGCCATTGACGACGTTGGCTGGGGGAAGCGTCTGACCGAACACCGTGAATGTGACGTCGCCCTCGTTGACACTGTTAGGTCCCGGGGCCGTGACCGTGACCGACAGGTTGATGCTTTGGTCGTTGGAGCTGAAGAATAGGGGAGGAGGCGTGAAGTGGATCTGCCCCGCCTGAATTTGGAAGGCGCCCATGTCGAGTTCGCCGTTGACCACGCGAGCAAAACCTCGCTGATCCGTGGTGACGCCTGGCGGCAGCAGGTTGGGGTCGCCGGCCGCGAAAGCCGGACTGGTGGTCGGGATGGCCATAGTCGCGGTGGGGCCGCCGTTATTCTGGAGTGGACCCAGCTGTGGATCATACTGAGATCCAATTTTGTTGTTGACGTTGGTCCCGTTGATCGTCCCTATTGTCAAATTCTGAATCAACGTGTTGGCGGCGTTCACCGTGCCTTGGGAACTGATTTCGAGATCGCTGCCTCCTTCGTAACTGTTTTGGTTATCGGCAACAATGGAGTTCACCAGAGACAGGGTAGCGCCATTGAACTCTATGCCTCCACTACCCACTTGATAGGAGGATGTGTTAGAGGCAATAGTGCTATTTGCGATGCGTGCTATTGACGATGACTCAATGAAAAGGCCTCCGCCGACAGAGGCCGTATTGCCGCTGATGGTACTGTTGATCATGTTCAGCGTACCCATAACGTAAATGCCGCCGCCAAACCCAACAGCCGTATTATTGCTCACCGTACTGTTGTTCAGATTCAACGTACCGCTAACGTAGATACCGCCGCCGTTCTCACTGGTGTCTGGAACCTTGTACCCCCCAGTGATCGTCAACTCATTGAGGGTGGTCGTACTGCTGTTACCGATGTCGAGGATACGGAATGGGGTATCGGAACTGCGTTGAATGGTAGCTCCATTGCCGTTGATCGTAAGGTTCGCCGCAGTGATGATGGGCAAGCCGTTGTCGGAGTTGTCCGCAACAGTGAGGGTATAAGTACCGCCAGCGGCCAGGTTGATTGTATCCGGGTTGGTGTCTGTGTTGGCCTGGTTGATGGCGCTGATTAATCCGGTTACATCGCCATTGGCGATGTTGAAGATGGTCGGCATCACACGCTCTTCCAGACCCTCCAGCTGTAGATGGACGAAACGGCGTCCTTGCCGCAAGCGCGGGTTCCGTTGCTGAGGTCCGGCGAAGAGACGACAATGAAACAAACGATGTGGGATTTGATGGAACCGGATAGAGCGAAACATGGCGA
>JAJPHU010000236.1 GCA_021325115.1 Planctomycetota bacterium
GAACTGCCTCTGTGAACACCGCCTGGCGGAGTTGCTCGCGCTCGGCGTCGATCCGCTCTGCCGCTTGTAAACCAACCTTCAGGTAGCCCTCGCAAGCCTGAAGAAGGCTCCACGAGTGAATAGCCCTGCAATCGGGCTTGACCTTCGTTGTCGAACGTGTCATAGGAGGCGTCTCATGGAGGAGAGTTCATGGGTCCCAAGGCGACGGCCTGTCTGGCAGCCGTGCTTGCCGTTGGGCTGAGCGGCTGCGGAACCGTGGTCAATTGCGTCAATGTAAATGGCGCTCCGGCTCGTGCTATTTACGGCGGCGTTCGTCAGGATGCGGAAAACGGCTATCGCCATCTCGGCGAGGCGTTTTCTGGCCCCGCTCCTTCCTTCTCTGCAATGCCCAAGCCGCCCAGCGTGGTCAGCGATCTGGCCTCCAAGACATTCTGCGCCGCTTGCGGTGTGGGCATGTTGGCCGTCGATCTGCCGATATCTGCCGTTGCCGATACCTTGACTCTTCCTATCACCGTACCGGCCACGCTGATGAAGCAAAAACCCAAGGCCAAACAGAAACCGCGGAAGAAAACCTAACAAGCCAGAAAGCACAACGTTCGGCCAGCCCGCAGAGCAGGCAAGGGTTAAGGAGCTTTCCTTGCTTGCCCTGCGGGTTGACCGAACATTGTCTCGTCTCAGCGGTCCCTGAAGAGGTCCGCCGGCAGCTTGGCCTCGGCCTTGTCCGGGGGCGGGATCCCCAGCGCCTGGGCCAGGATGACAGCGGCGGCCAGCGGCGTCACCGCCTCTTGCCGCACTCCTGGCCGGACCCCCGTTCCATAGACCAACAGCGGCACATGCGTATCGTAAGGGTGCGGCGTGCCGTGATTGGTACCGGTCAGTTTCGTGGTTAGCAAGTGATAGGGTTTCTCCAAAATGCGCAGATCTCCGGAACGCTCCGGAAAGAACGACTGCCACACGCTCCGACCGATGGCATCCTCCGCCGTGACGCCAGCCACAAGCTGGCGTCGCGTGTACACCTCCTGGATGCCGGGCTGCTGACGCAGCCAGCTGGCCAGCGCCGTTTCGACTTCCGTTTGTTTCAGATGATGCCGGGCCAACAAGGCACGGTTCAGATATAGCCACGGTCCCTCGATCGCTTCTACCCAGCGATTCTCTTCCGCCGGAACGTGGAACGCGGCACAGAGAAAGGCGCTGGCCTGTTGGAGCAGGGGCGTCGGATTGATGCGTCTGGCTTCCATGCCGCGACGCCGTGTTGCTTCCGGCAGCGGGCAGACGCCGTGGTCCGCCGTCAACACCAGGACGTAGCGTCCCTTGCCCACTTGCCGATCGAGGCAGGCGAGCAGCTCTTGGACGATACGATCGCTGCGCAACGTGACATCGAGCACTTCCTGCGAATCTGGGCCCCAGCAGTGGCCAATGGGATCGTTAGACGAAAAACTAACACAAAGAAGATCGGCTTGCTCGTGTTTGCCGAGCTGTTCCGCCTCGAGGGCTCGCCGCACCAGCGCCAAAAGCAGGTCGTTGCCGAATGGCGAAGTATACAGCGCTTCGTAGTATGCCTGGGTCTCTTTGGCAGTGTGGCCGCCGCCCAGAGCGTGCGGAAAGGTTCGTCCAAACTTCTGTGTCCCTTCCCCGGGCGCATCGTCAGGTCCGCTGTATTTTTCATAGTCCAACTCCGGGCGCAGGCGCATCCATTGCTTACCCATCCAGGAAGTGATGAGGCCGGAACGATTGAATTCCGCTACCCAGGGATGCAAACGATCGCGGTAGTACGTCGAGGTGACGAAGAGACCGGCGCCAGCGTCGAACCAATAACAGACATCGGGACTCCGACCCGCAGGCAACACGGCCGAGCGGTCCTTGAGCGACAGTGCTACGACGCGCCCCTTGCCGCCGGTCGCTTGCTTGAGGGCATCGCCAATGGTCGGCGCCAGCAGGCGCTCGGGCGAGACGCCTTGGGCTTTTTTCCGGGCATTTTCCCCATTCGCGCTCCCTGGTGCCGGCGGCACGCGCAGATAACGTTCTGAGGACACACAGTATACCGAAGCGCCTGCTGCCCGATCATACCAATCGTTGCTGATGATACCGTGCGTCCGCGGCGGGCAGCCGGTTGCCGTTGAGGTATGACCAACTGCCGTCCAGGTATCGGCATAGGGATAATGGCAGTTCGGAAACCATGCTCCCTCTTTCTCCAGCCGATGAAAGCCCCCGTCGCTGAACAGGGTGTCCCAGCGCGTCAAATAATCGCCGCGCAGCTGATCGAAGTACACCAACACCACCAGACGCGGCGCCTGCTCCGTGGGCAGTCCGGACCCGCAACCCGCCAGCCCAAGCAAGCCGAGAACAAAGACGAGAGGGAACAAACCAACGATACAAAGACGGCGAATCGGCATGATCCTTTACACTCCCGGGGCGCTTGATGAACCTGGAATCAGTGTAAAGGGCCAGAGCGTGGGGACAAGAGCGAACGAGCCGCAAGCATATGCGATGGCAGATTTGCCGTCGCTTCTGCTTCCGGCTCGTACCACCTTAGAGAGGCTCAATCGGCCTGCATAATCTCGCTGAGCTTGCCCAGTGCTTCGCTCTCAATTTGACGAACGCGCTCACGAGTCAGACCCAGGCGTTCGCCGATTTCCTTGAGTGTTTTCGGCTCTTCATCGTCGAGACCGAAGCGCATGCGCAGCACGGTCGCCTCGCGCTTATCCATCTTATCAAGCAGGTCGAGGACGTGATGCAGATCATCGGCTTCGACCATTTCGGTATCGGGGGTCTTGGTGTGATCGTCCATCAGCATCTCGTCGAGCGACCAGCCGGATTCGGGCTGATCGGTCTGCGGCGCCGAGTTGTAGACGCGGATGGCCTTCTTGATGATGTTGAGCTTTTTCTTGGGCAGATTGAGGCTGCGGGCAATTTCTTCCTGACTTGGCGGCCGGCCCAGTTCTTCCTGTAATTTGGCGCTGGCGCGGCGCCATTTGGCCAGCAACTCGACCATGTAGGCGGGGATGCGGATGGTCTTGGCCGTGTTGACCAGGGCACGCTTGATCGATTGCTTGATCCAGTAGCTGGCATAGGTGCTGAAGCGCGTGTTCATCGAGGGATCGAAACCTTCGACGGCGCGGAGCAGGCCGAGGTTGCCTTCCTCGATGAGGTCTTGCAACCCCAGCCCCTTGCCGGTGTAACTGCGGGCGATGTTGACCACCAGGCGCAGATTGGCACGGACCATGCGATCGCGCGCTTCACTATCGCCTTCTTCAATGCGGTAGGCCAACTCCTTTTCCTCGTCGGCGTTGAGCAAGGGAGTTTCGTTGATTTCGCGGAGATACGTTTCCAGGGGCGACTGGACCGAATCATTCCGTGGACGGCGCGGTCGTGTCATGGGGAGTTTTCCAGGCAGTGAGGATGACCCAATTTTACCACAGCAACTTTAGGTCAAAATTTGACCAAAGTAAAAATCCACTCTCATTCCCCTGCAGAGGGGGGGAACGAGAAAGTGTTTCTCGCCCAAGTTATCGTCCTTGACCATGAGGTGGCTGGATGTGTCGGCAAGTGCGGCGAGTCATCTGCTGCGGCAAACTCCCCTATCATGCGTTCAGGCGGCAAAATCCTTGCATTCAAATAGAACACGGAGGACGCAGGTTGGGGAGATGGTAACGGATTTGATCCGCTGCCATCTGCCCTCTCTGCGTCCTCCGTGTTCTTTTGCCGATCCTGGTCCGCGAGCAAGCTGCAATAAACTACTCTTCGCTTGGTGTTTCGCCAGGCATGCTGAACAGTTGGCCGCCGCCGGCGCCGGTGCCGCCACGCAGCTCACGCTTGGCGCCGCCTTTGGCCTCGGCCGCAGCTTCGGCTTCCTCGGCGGCATCTGCGGCGGCACTCTGCTCGGCTGTCCAGTTCAGGCGCTTGCGGCTTAAACCGATTTTGCGCTCCCCTACGTCCACGCGCAGGATCTTGACCTCGATCTCGTCGCCGACTTTGACCACATCTTCGGGACTCTCGACCTTATCTTCGGCCAGCTCCGAGATGTGTAAAAGCCCTTCCAGACCCGGCTCCAGCTCGACGAAGACGCCGAAGTTTGTCAGCTTCGTCACCTTGCCCTTCTTGATCTCGCCAGGCTTGTAGCGGCCGGGGATGTCGCCCTCCCACGGATCAAGGTTCATCTGCTTGAGTCCCAGGGCAATGCGCTTGCGCTCCTGATCGACGTTGAGCACCACGCACGTCACTTTATCGCCTTTGGCGACGACCTCGCTGGGATGGGCCACCTTGCGCACCCAGCTCATGTCGCTGACGTGCAGAAGGCCATCGATCCCTTCCTCGATCTCGATGAATGCGCCGTAATTGGTGAGATTGCGGACCACGCCGCTGACGACCGTACCCGGCGGATAGCGCTCGGCCACCTTGTCCCACGGATTGGGCTGTACCTGCTTCATGCCCAGGGAGATTTCCTGCTTTTCTTTGTTGATGTTGAGGACTTGCACCTCGATCTGATCGCCGATGGAAACCAACTCGCTAGGATGATTGATGCGTTTGGTCCAGCTCATCTCGCTGATATGCACCAAGCCCTCGATGCCCGGCTCCAATTTGACGAAAGCGCCATAGCTCATGACATTGACGACTTCGCCGATATGGCGGCTGCCGACGGGGTAGCGCTCGGCGACGTTGGCCCAGGGACTGGGCGTCTTGTGCTTGAGGCTAAGGGCAATCTTTTCTTTTTCCTTGTCCACCTGCAAGATGTAGACTTCCAACTGTTGATCGATGTGGACGACCTCATGCGGATTGTTGACGCGGCCCCAGCTCATGTCCGTGATGTGCAATAAGCCGTCGATGCCGCCCAGATCGACGAAAGCGCCGAACTCGGCGATGTTCTTGACCACGCCTTTGCGGACCTGGCCGACCTCGATTTCGCTCAGGAGCTTCTTTTTCATTTCCTCGCGCTGATCTTCGAGCAGCTTGCGACGGCTGACGACGATGTTGCGCCGCGCCTCGTCGATCTTGAGGATCTTGCACTCGATGGTTTTGTTGATGTAGTCCGCGATGTCCGGCGGCCGGCGAATGTCTACCTGCGAGGCTGGCAGGAACACGTTGACACCGATGTTGACGAGCAAGCCGCCCTTAATCTTGCGTGTCACCAGGCCAGCGACCACGTCGCCTTCCTTGTGCTTGGCGATTACGTCTTCCCATTCTTTCTGGCGGCGGGCCTTGCGATAGCTCAGGACGATGGCGCCCCCCTCGTCCTCGACGGCATCGAGCAGCACGTCGATCTCCGAGCCGATCTGCGGCGGATGGATCTTGTCGTCGCCTTCGTCGTACCACTCCTGCAAGGGAATGATCCCCTCGCTTTTGTAGCCGACATCGACGACCACGTCGTCGCCAACGATGTTGACGACGCGGCCTTTGATGATTTTGTTGACCTCGAATTCCTGTTCTTCGGGCGGCAGCCATTGTTCGACGTTGGTCCCCGCTTCCGGCCGGGTGAAAGCGCTGTGCAGCTCTTGCTGCAATTCATCTTCGGACAGGTCGAACTGGCGAAGCAAATTCCGATTGACCATGTGTTGAAAAGATAATTGGTCCCCTGTTTCCGGCCGATCACCCTGACCGGCTTCCGAGGAAACGGGTAATCCGCCATTATAGAGAATGCTCTGGCGGAAGAGAAGGAGACGCACGCCTTTGGCCGGGCCGTTCGCTTATCAAGTCTTGGTAGGGGGGCGAGTGGAGCACGCCCTGTTCTACGACTGGCCCCCGCTGGAAACATCAAACGCCCCTGGCCAAGCGGATACGCCGGACAATCGCGCCGAAGAGCAGCACCGAAGCCGTGCCGGCCAAGATGCCGAGCCAGTCCAGCACGTGCAGCTGCTCGACCTTAAAGATAAGATTCAAGTAAGGCACACTGAGGATGAGCGCCTGTACCACGGCTACCGTCCCTGCGATCATAAGGAATGTCGGATTTTTCCAGATACCGCTCCAGCCGCTGACATCCGGAGTCAGTGAGCGGCAATTGATCTGGTTCCATACCTGGAAAAAGACGTAAACCGTGAAGAATATGCTCACTTGTCGAATGTTTAGAGGATCAAAGCCCCAGTCCTCGGGATTGGGCCCGCTGCCGGCCGCGAACCAGCCGAAATATTCCATACCGATCAACAAGCCCATCATGGCGACGACAAAGAAACCAGCCGTGGCGAAGATGGTTCGAGCCATCGCGGGCGTGACGATGTTTTCATCTTTGCGTTTGGGCGGCCGATCCATCAGTCCCGGCCGCGGCGGCTCGGAACAGAGAGCAATGGAAGCGAAGGTGTCCATGATGACATTGATCCACAACAGTTGCAACACCGTGAACGGCGGCCGTACGCCGAAGAACGGACCAAGGAAGGCAATGGTCAGAGCGCTAACGTTGATGGTTAGTTGGAACTGGAGAAAGCGCTGAATGTTCTCATAGAGGGAGCGGCCCCAGTGGACAGCCTTGACGATGGTGGAGAAAGCGTCATCGAGCAGTACAATTTTGCTGGCTTCCTTGGCGACCTCGGTGCCGGCCACGCCCATCGCCAGGCCGACATCGGCTTTCTTGAGGGCGGGCGCATCGTTGGTGCCGTCGCCGGTGACGGCGACGACATGCTGCTGTTCCTGCAACAATTCGACCATTTTGTACTTGTCCAGCGGCTGAGCGCGGGCCAACACACGCAGGCCGGTCAACTGGCGCATCAAGTCGTCGCGACGACACGCATCGCTTTCGGACAAATCTTTGCGTTTTTTCAACTCCATCAACTGCGCGTGCAGCTCATTGAACTTCGGACTGGTAAGGACGAGGGCATTCGGCGTATCGATGGGAGCATCGCGACGATCAATGAGACAGATATCGTAAGCGATGGCACGGGCCGTCTCGACGTTGTCGCCGGTAATCATCTTGACTTCGATGCCGGCGCGGCGGCATTGCTCAAGGGCTTCTTTAACATCGTCGCGCAGTGGATCGCGGAGGGCCAAAAAACCCACGAAAACAAGGTTATTCTCCAACAAATCGCGCTGGGAGTGCAGCGCGTCTTCATCAGCTGGCGTCGCACTGGGCAGAATAGCGTAACCGAAAGCGAGCGTGCGCATGGCTTGGCTGGCGGAATCTTTCAAACAGGTTTGCACAGCGGCACGCGCCTCGGCAGTCCATTCTCGCACGGCGCCACCAGCATCCAGGTAATGCGTGCTGCGCTCCAAAAGCCGCTCCGGCGCTCCCTTGACCAGGGATACCAGCTTATCCCCATATGGGATCACTGTGGTCATGCGTTTGCGCTCGGAGGAGAAATGCATTTGATACAGCGGCTCGAATTGCCGACGCAGGCTTTGATATTCCAGACCGGCCTCGTGCAGCCAGTGTAAGAGTGCCCCTTCGGTGGTATTGCCGACTGTGACGAGCTTGCCTTGTTTCTCTTCGAGATTGGCTGTCGAGTTGACGGCAGCGTTAAGAATGATCCAATCCAGCGGTTGTTTTTCCAAGTCGCGATCGTAAGAGAGCGGTTGGTTAGGCCGCTTCCTTACAGTCGCGGCTTGGAAAAACGCTGGCGAGCCGCGGTCGTGGACTTGACCGTCCCAGAAAACGCGCACCACTTGCATCTTGTTTTGCGTCAAGGTGCCGGTTTTGTCGGAGCAAATCACTGTCGCCGAGCCGATGGTCTCGCAGGCCGCCAGCTGGCGAACGAGACTGTTGGCCCGTGTCATTTTCCGCATGGCCAAGGCCAGCGAGATCGTCACACTCATCGGCAGTCCCTCAGGCACAGCCACGACGATGATGATGACCATATAGACGAAGTAGTTGAGCAGATGCTTGGCCACGTTGACAGCCTCGTCCATCGTCTGCGGCCAAAAGATTTCCTGCACGAATAGGCCGCGGACCAGCAGAGCGAGGAAGATGACAATAGCCGCCAGATAGCCGACACTGCTGATGAGATCGGCCAAGACCTTTAGCTTGACCTGGAGCGGCGTGAGTTCCTTCGAGATAGTCAGCTTGCGCTGAATGCGCTTCTCTTGGGTGAACGGGGCACGAGCCGGAAGCGTAAGCGACGGCGAAAGCTCCTCGCGGTCGCTTACGCTTCCGGCTCGTGTTTCGTCTTGTTCTTCCTTTTCGGCGGACAATCGTCGGGCGATCTGGCCCAGGGCAGTAGCGTCGCCGACTTCGGTGACGAGCATCTGCCCGACACCATCGACGATCTGCATGCCGCGATAGAGACAGCCAGGTTGATCGGGGCCCTCAGCGTTTTCCTGGGGCGGCTGCGGGCGTTTGCGCACCGGTTCGGCTTCGCCGGTCATCAGCGACTGATCGACGTACAGCTCGGTCGCTTTGACGAGCCGGCCGTCTGCCGGCACCTCATCGCCAACCTCCAACATTACGGCATCGCCGACACACACCTGTTCCAACGGGACGGTGTGGATGGTGCCATCCCGGAGGACTTTGACAGTAAGCGATTCTTTTTGGGCGTTGAGTAATTCAAATTCACGATCGCTTTTGTATTCGCTGAGAAAGGCGACGCCGGTGGCGAGAATGACGGCGATCATGACTGCCAGCCCCTCGATAGAGGGATGTCGCGCCGCAATCAAGCCGGCGAAGAACAGCACCAAGGCAGAGGCAAACAGAATGCTCGGCAGCCAATGCCCTTTGCGCAGTGCCAAAGTGCCGCCGATCACGAAGGCGACGGCGGCCAGCGCAATACCGGCCAGGGCCGCCCGGATCTGAAACAGATCGACGAACATCGACAACAGCGCTGCAGCGAGGAGGATTTTGATGATCGGCTCATCGAATTTTTCCAGGAACTTTTTCCACAGCGGCTCGCGCGGCAGCGGCGTTAGTTTGTTGATGCCGAATTGGTGAAGACTTTGGGCCACGGCGGCGGCGGAGAGTCCGTTCTCGGCAGCGCCGGGGAAGAGGTGCTCGATCTCCTGAAGGGTGCGCATGTGTTCCTGGGATCATCCGGCGAGCGAGGGGTGGACACGTCCCGCTCACCGGCGAGGTTCATTGCTCCATGATCTCCGCTTCTTTCTTCGCCGCCATCTCGGTGATCCGCTCCTCGAATTTCTTCAGCAGCGCCTGTACTTCCTCTTTGCCGCGATCGCGCTCGTCTTCGGTCATTTCCTTGGCCTTCTCCGCTTGATCGAAGTGCTTATTGCTGTCGCGGCGGATGTTGCGGCAAGCAACCTTGGCGTCCTCGGCGGATTTCTTGATGCGCTGCACCATCTTCTTACGCTGTTCGCCACTCATGGGCGGCACTTGCAGGCGGATCATCTTGCCGTCGTTGTTGGGCGACATGCCCAGATCGCTGGCGCGAATGGTCTTCTCGATCTCCTTGAGGATGCTGGCATCGTAAGGGCGAATGACAATCTGCTGTGGATCAGGCGTGCTGATCTGGGCCAGCTGTTTCAAGGGCGTCGGCGAGCCATAATATTCGACGCGCAAGCTATCGACCAGGGCGGGAGTGGCCCGGCCGGTGCGCAAACCACGCAACTCATCGCGGAATACGTTGACCGCTTTTTCCATACGCTCTTCGCAGTCCAGAAGAATTTCCTCGCTTGTCATGTTCGCACCTGTTCCCGTATTGCTCATTTAGCCGCGAGCCGTAGGCGAGCGTGCCGCGCCTTGCCTATGGTTCGCGGCTAAATACTGACCAGCGTGCCGATGGCGTGGCCGGCAATGGCGCGCTCAATGTTGCCTTCCTGCTTAAAGTTGAAAACGAGAATGGGCATTTTCGCTTCCTGACACAGGCTAATCGCGGCCATGTCCATTACTTGTAGATTATCGCGGAGTACCTGGTTGTAGGTCAACTTGTCGTAGCGAACAGCGTGCGGATTGATCTCCGGCGGGGCACTGTAAACGCCGTCTACCTTGGTGGCCTTGAGCAGAATGTCGGCCTGCAATTCGCGGGCCCGGAGGGCGGCGGCGGTGTCGGTGGTCACAAACGGATTGCCGGTGCCGCCGGCCAAAATAACGATGCGGCCTTTCTCCAGATGGCGCGTGCATCGGCGGCGGATATACGGCTCGGCCACCGTCTCCATGCGGATGGCCGTCTGCAAGCGCGTCTGGCAGTTCAAGCTTTCCAGTGCATCTTGCAAGGCCAAGCCGTTGAGTACGGTAGCTAACATGCCCATATAATGAGCTGTTGCTTCTTTGATGACTTCGCCGCCAGCGCTGAACTGGGCGCCGCGGAGGATATTGCCGGCGCCGACGACAATGGCCAGCTGCACACCGCGCTCGACAATGCGTTTGGCCTGCCGAGCGATATTCAGCGTCTCATCGATGCTGATACCGCTTTTGCCGGGGTAGCCGAACCCCTCGCCGCTCAATTTGAGAACAACGCGGTGATACTTCGGCCGCAGTGGATCATGGCTAGCGTATTCGTCCATGAGAGTTTCCAGAGAGATTAGGTTGGCACAAGCACGTCTTGAGGATTATACAAGCCTCTGCGGCCAACGGCGAGACAGGGTCGCCCTGGCTCGTTTCCAGCCTCATTCTCGCGCGAATGATCCGATTTTTCACGGAAAAAATCGCGCTCCGTCAATCTTTCTTCTCTTCCACAGCGTAAAATAAGAATAGAGGAACAGAGAGGAGGCAGCGATGACTCCCTTGGAGTCCGCGGTCGCACGACCGGCTACGCCTTCAATCACCGGCGTTCACCTGTACGACGCTCTCGGCTCGGCCAAGCGCCTATGGGTGCGCGGACGATTGATTGTCCCACCTGAATCAACCGGGGCGTTGGTACGCCCCGCCCACTCGCGCGGCTGGTGGAATCGCTGGGGAAAAACGATTCCCCCGTCATCTTTACCGCCCTCGCTACAGATTCACACGCAAGTCGGTGGTGTCGATCTGCAAGCCGAGGCACCGCTGCGGTCGGATGGCTACTTTGATATTTCCTTCGAGGCAGAGCTGCCGCCGGCTCGCCGCGGTTGGCGCATGGCCCGCCATCAGATCACCGTTGCCGAGCAGACTTTGCGCGCCTGCAATGTGGTTTTACCTGTTCCGGGCACGGGCGGTGCGGGACTTATCGTTGTGCTGCCGCTGAAATTCACCTACGATGCCGACGGCATACAGCGCTTCCCCGAGTCTGCGCTGGCCCGGCGGTTGACCGAGTTGCTGCGGGCTCTGCACGAGGAACATGGGGCCGAGCAGCCGATTTATTACCTTGGCTGTGGCCCCATCGAGGAAAGGCATCGCCAGCCGGAGTTGGCTCTGGCGACGACCTCGCTAGGTTGGCCGAGTGGGCCGATCGTGCTTATGCCGGCCCTTCGTAACGAGGCCGTCACCGCTTTGGCGGCGGGGATCGATCGGCTCCGCTGGTTGTTCGCCAAGCAGCTCAAATTCGTGGTCATCAACCAGGAACCGGCTGCCGAAGCCCTTTTGGGCCAAGAAGTGAAAGGGAAAGTGGATCGGGCCGCAGTCAGCCACTACGCCGGCACGACCGAGGACTTGCGCACGCTCCGCATTAATGGCGAACGGCGGACCCCGCTGCCGGTGCGGTGGCTTGCCCGGCCAACGCGGCAGCGTTGTGTGCCGCGCCATCCGGTAGTGTTCTGCCACGGCATGTTGGCCATGACTATGCTGCGGATGCAAGTCCCCGAGGAGGCCAACTATTTCACGCACCTGCGGCCCTTCCTGCGTGAGCGCGGCATCGAGGCGCTTTATCCCAGCGTCGAGCCGACCGGCGGCGTCGCCGCTCGCGCCGAACAACTGCGCGATCTGATCCGCCACTGGACCGATGAGCCGATCAACCTCATCGCCCACAGTATGGGCGGACTTGATGCACGTTTTCTCATCACGCACCTGGGCATGGCCGATCGTGTGGCATCGCTGACGACCATCGCCGCGCCGCATCACGGCACCACTATCGCCGACTGGTTTTGTCTCAATTTTCGTCAACGCGTGCCGCTGCTGTTGACGCTGGAAGCGTTCGGCATCAACGTCGATGGTTTCCGCGATTGTCGCACCGACGTTTGCCGCACCTTTAATGAGCGCACTCCTAATGTTCCTGGAGTGCGCTATTTCTCTTATACTGCTTCGGTGCCGTCGTCGCGCGTGTCGCCGCTGTTGCGGCGGGCCTGGAACATCCTGACGCCGGCCGAAGGGGCCAATGACGGCCTGGTGTCGGTGCGCTCGGCCGTATGGGGCCAGGTTCTCGGCACCCTATCCGTAGATCACTTCGCGCAAACGCCAGATGGCCTGTTTGTGCGTCCCGGCGAGACTTTTGATGCTGTGAATTTCTACTCCCATCTCATCGAGGATCTGGCTCATCGCGGCTTGTAACAACGGTTCAACCGGTAATTCGCATTTCCCGTGTCAAGCCTTCCGGCTATGATTGCACTGGGGTGGTCGCGTGGAGGATCTTGTCATGTATCGCGTCGCCGGTCGTATTGCATGGGCCGTCCTGCTGGTGGGGGGAGTTGAGGGCTGCATGAACGGAAGCGCGGAAACACCGACAAAGAAGAGCGGTGATGTCTTCGCTGCTGACCGCGAAGATGCCGTCAAGCCCGTCGATTTCGACGCCAGACGCGCCTACAGCTATCTCGAAGAGCTATGCAAGATCGGTCCGCGCATCAGCGGTAGCGAGGGCATGAAGAAACAGCAGCAAATGCTGGAAAAGCACTTCAAGGAGCAAGGCGGCAAAATCGACTGGCAGCGCTTCACCGCGACAGTAAAGAGCGATCCTCGCCGCCAGCAAGTGCCGATGGCCAACCTCATCGTCTCCTGGTATCCCGACCGCATGCGCCGCGTCATCCTCTGCTCGCACTATGACACGCGGCCTCTCGCCGATCAGGAAAGCGATGCGCGCAACTGGCGCAAGCCGTTCCTGGGCGCCAACGACGGCGGCTCCGGCGTTGCCTTGCTGATGGAGTTGGCCCATCATATGAACGACCTGAAGCTCAACGTCGGTGTCGATTTTGTCTTCTTTGACGGCGAAGAGTACGTCTTCGAAGAGCGTGATGAGTATTTCTTCGGCTCCAAACATTTTGGCCGGACTTATCGCAGGATGCGCGACAGGCCGTTTTACGGCGCCGCCATCCTTCTCGATATGGTTGCCGGCAAAAAACCCCACTTTCCCATTGATCCGTATTCCTGGGAGCGGGCTCCCGATCTGGTGCGGGCTGTCTGGAGCATTGCCCATGAGCTGGAATGCTCGGCCTTTGATGCCAACGCCATGGGCCGGGCCATGCAGGACGATCACGTCCCGCTCAATCAGAACGGCATCCCGGCCATTGACATAATCGACGCTGGGTATCCCCATTGGCATAAATTATCGGATACGCCGGCTAATTGTTCCGGCACGAGCATGGAGCAGGTGGCGAAAGTCCTCAGCGTGTGGTTGCAGCGCGTGAAGTAAGGGGGCTTGTCGTGGGCTGGTCGCAAATCCTTTTCGGCGCCGTCCTGGTCCTGGTGCTGTTGTTTGTGGCTGTCCTCTACACGGTGCGGCAAGTGGTGGCGCTGCGTCGGCTTCGCGCGGCGGAAGAGATGGCGCTGGAGGAACGTGCTTATCTGCATGGCCGCGCCTGGCGACGGCTGGTCACCTCGCTGCTCTTGTTTCTGCTGGGTATCATGCTGGCGGGCGCCCTGCTTTATCTGGAGACCCCGGCGCAGCAGCTCGCCGAAGAGCAGGCAGCCAAGCAACAGCAAGGCGATACGACGCCTCTGGCGCCGGAGCAGCGTAAATTCGCCCGCCTCTACGCCTGGTTCTGGATCTTCTTTTTGCTCATCTTGATGGTCGTCGTCTTTCTGGCCGCGCTCGATTATTGGGCCACCCGGTGCTATGGTATTCGCCAGCATCGCAAAATCATCGATGACCGCCGAGCCATGATCGAGCGCGAAGTCTCTCGCCTGCGCCAGGAACGCAACGGCCCTTCGTAGACATCTAGACATGAATCTATTCGTCTATGAATATCTCTCGAGCGGAGCCGCCGGGACAAGCGAGCGCAGCGAGACCCGTCGGGCCTTGGCGGTGGCTCCCACCGCGCGCGCCTCTCCCGGTGCTGCGCTCCGGGCGGAAGGCTGGGCCATGCTCGCGGCACTGCTGGAGGATCTGGCCCATTGTCCAGGGGTGCAGATAAGCACGCTGCTGGATGACCGTAGAACACCGCCGCGGCATTGGTCTGGCCGTATTGGCGTTCAGCATGTGCAAGCCGCTGCTGAGAAAGACATCTTCCACGCTCTGGCTGCCGCCGCCGATTGGTCGCTGATCATCGCGCCGGAGTTTGATGGCCTCCTCGCCGAGCGCAGCCGATGGGTCGAGCAAGCCGGCGGACGCTTGCTAGGATCGTCGCCGAAAGCGATAGACGAAACAGCCGACAAGCTGTATCTGGCGCAACTCTGGACATCGCGGGGCATTCCGACGCCGCTGCCGGAGCCGACATATCCTCTGGTGTGCAAGCCGCGTTTTGGAGCTGGCTCACAAGCTACTTTCTTGGTCCGCGATGAGGAAGAATGGACGCGCGCGCGACATCAAGCTCGGGCAGAGGGTTGGAAGGGCGAATTGATGCTGCAACGCTACACGCCAGGACTGGCCGTTAGTGTGACGTTTCTGGCCGGCGGGGGAAAGTGGCATAGCTTGCCGGCCGTGGAACAACGGCTTTCGAGCGATGGACGATTTCGTTACCTGGGAGGCCGCTTGCCGCTGCCGGACAATCTCGATCGCCGTGCTCGCCGTCTGGCTGAACGTGCGGCGGAATGCATTGAGGGACTGCACGGCTGGTTCGGCGTCGATCTGGTCCTCGGTGACGCAGAAGATGGCAGCGACGATACGGCTATCGAAATCAATCCGCGTCTGACCACGTCGTATCTCGGCTTGCGGCGCTTGGCGCGTTTCAACCTCGCTGCAGCATTGCTTGCAGTGGCTACGGGTTCACCTGCACGGTCTTGGGAATGGGGAACCCATGCCATTGTCTTTGATGCGGACGGGCGACTTTGATCTCCTTTTTCATTGGGCAATCCATCCGCAGGACATGCATGCCCCACTCGCGGGTGATTTGCTGGTGTGCCGCCCGCACCAGGTCTCGACTCGGCCAAGCAGTCAAGTAATTTGGGATCGTTGTCTCGAGGTAGCCAGTTGGCTTCATGCAGCGAATTTTACCCCGCGACGGTACGATCCTCAGGTGATCCCGCCCAGAGCGTTTTTCTCAGAACGTTTTGGGGTCTCATTTTTCATTTGGTGGTTCACGGTTAATCGGGTATCGTCAAGTAGATTCTCAGAGGAGGAACATCATGGATCCCGTGGATCCATTAACGATGGCCGTGGCAGGAGAGCATCGCCGCGATACAGTTCATCGAGCCTCTCAGGGGTTCCGGACATTGGCCGGCCAAAAATGACAAAGTGAGAAGCAGCCGCGGAGATTGCACTTTGAGCGACAAAATACGCCAAAAGACGCTGCTGGGGAGCAACGGATCTTCTCCCAAAGGAGCCGGGAAGTACGAACCGCTCAGCAGTGTATGGGAAGGAAGCGACGGCGAATTGCTTGAGGCGATGCTGTCCTTCTATCCGTCTATCAACCCCGAACCGATCTTGGACGCCACCTATAACACGGGCCGGTTCTGGAAAGGTTCTTCGCGCGATGTCTGGTCCATGGACATTAACCCCAAATACCACCCCCGAATCATTGCCGACAACCGCACGATGGAAGGTGTGCCGTCTTCGATGTTCGGAACCGTCGTGTATGATCCGCCTCACGTTGGTCCACAAGGACGGGACAAGAGCATCAAGCGTTTCGACGTGGATTTCGGAGCAACGATCGAATGTGGCAAGCAACAGGATTGGACTTTGAGCTATCTGTACCCGCCGTTTTTGAAGCAAGCGAAGCGCGTGCTGAAGCCGAACGGTCTTCTGCTCGCCAAGATCACCGATATGGTGAATAGCCACAGGTCGCGTTGGGCGCATTGCGATTTCATGCGCATGGCGGAAGAGGCGGGCTTTACGGTCTGTGACCTGATCGTCAAGATCCGGCGCGGCCCGATGCTATCGACCAGGTGGAAAGAAGCACACCATGCCCGGAAACGTCACTGTTTCTGGATCATCTGCCGCAACGGAGACTGCTGTGAGCGCTAGGCGTTTGCCGGCCTTGTCTCAGGGGTTTGTCGGGGATTGTTGCTCCTGCGGCGGCGCAGGCGGCGGAGTCTCCGGCTGTGTGCTGGCTTCCGGCGTCGGCGGAGGCGTCTGGGCAGGCGGGGGCGGCTCCGTCACGCGCGGCGCTGGGGCCGGTGCCTTGGCGCGGACTTTGGTTTCGCCTTCCTTGAGCAGCTCGATGAACGCTGTGCGGCCGGCATCGCCGAGGCGGCGCTCGTGACGCTTGATGATGCGTGTGTAGCCGCCAGGACGATTGGCGAAGCGCGGCCCAATCTCCTTGAACAGCTTCTTGAACACCGAATCTTCCGTCGGCTCGCCCTTGTTGTCGTAAAAACGCGCCTTGGCGAGAGGGCCGAGGCGGGCCAGGACAAGGCGGCGCGCGTGCAGCGTGTTCTTCTTGGCCAAGGTAATGATCTTCTCGACGAAGGGCCGCAGTTCCTTGGCCTTTTCAACGGTGGTGATGATCCGCTCATGCTCGATGAGCGACCTTGTCAGATTACGCATCAGGGCCAGACGATGCGAAGCATTACGGCCCAACTTGCGACCAGCTTTCAGGTGTCTCATGGCAGTCTCTTTTCGTCTGTAACAAAAAAGAGATCTCTTTTTTGTTTTTTAGCCGTGTTGTCTGTGGTTGTTTTTTTCCTCAGCGCCGCAGGGTGGTTGGGATTTTCATACCCAGGTGCAAGCCGCGCTCTTCCAGTTTAGCTTTGACTTCCTTCAATGTCGTCTCGCCGAAGTTGCGCACCTCCAGAAGCTCCTCATCGCTGCGGCTGACCAGATCGCGCACCGTGGTGATGCCCTCGGATTCCAGACAGTTGGTCGCCCGCACCGACAACTCCAATTCGGCCAGGCTCATGTTCAGCTTGCGCTCGAGTTCCAGATCGACCTGTTCGCCGCCTGCGCCCAGTTCGCCGCGCTCTTCCATGCTGATTTCCGGTCCCGGCTCGGCGTACTGGACGAACGGATTGAGGTGCTTGCGCAAGATTTTCGCTCCTTCGACAAGGGCCATCTGCGGAGTGATGGTGCCGTTGGTCCAGATCTCCATGATGAGCTTGTCGTAGTTGGTGCGTTGGCCGACGCGCGTGTCCTCAATCTCGTGCTTGACGCGGACCACCGGCGAGAAGCTGGAATCGAGGGGGATGACGCCGACTTCGCGTTCTTGCTCGACGTTTTCTTCGGCCATGCGATAACCGCGGCCATTCTCGACGCGCATCTCAACGACAAAAGGTACATCGTCGGTCAGGGTGGCGATGATGTGGTCTGGGTTGATGATTTCCACGTCTTGATCGGTGATAATGTCAGCGGCCTTGACGACGCCACGCTCGTGGCGTTCGATGCGCAGAGTGCGTGGCGAATCGCTGGCGTTCTTCACTACCAGGCTCTTGATATTGAGGATGATGTCGGTGACGTCCTCGACGACGCCGGGAATAGTGCTGATTTCGTGCTGTACGCCTTGGATCTTGACGCGAGTGACGGCGCTGCCTTCCAGGCTGGACAGCAAGATGCGGCGCAGACTGTTGCCGACGGTCACGCCGAAACCGCGCTCGAACGGTTCGGCGATGAACTTGCCATAGGTATCGGTCAAAGTCGAGCGGTCGCTGGCAATGCGGTTGGGCAATTCCAAGCCCCGCCATCGAATACGCATGTTTCAACTCCATTAGTCTCTATTTGTTTAGCCGCAAGCTGCAGGCGAGCGCTCGCCCGCGGCTCGCGGCTAAACAAAATAGAGACTCCACGTGTTAACGAGAACAAACTTCAATAATCAACTGTTCGCGGATGTCCTGGATGCGGGGATCCACGTCGCCGCGGGTGGGTAGCCGGGTCATGCGGCCTTCGGGTGGATCGTTGCCGAGACGTTCGAGGAAGTCGGGCACCGGCGGCGGATTTTCTTGCAGATGGAGCTTGACCAGTTGTAGACTGCGCGGGCGGCTTTTGACGGTTACGGTATCGCCGGCCTTGAGCAGCAGGCTGGGAATGTTGCAGGCCCGGCCGTTGAGCTGCACGTGGCCATGTGAGACCAACTGGCGCGCAGCCGCCCGGTTCGGCGCGAAGCCGAGCCGGTGGACCACATTATCAAGTCGGCGTTCCATGATGGTCAAGAGCATTTCACCAGTGTTCTCCGGTGAACGCGAGGCCAACTCGAAGTAACGGCGGAATTGGCGCTCCAGGACGCCATAAAAACGTTTGAGTTTTTGTTTTTCGCGCAGGCGCAGGCCATATTCGCTCGGCTTGCCGCGGCGCTGCCAGTGCATGCCCGGCGCCTGGTTGCGGCGCTCGATGGCGCACTTGGGACTATCGCAACGGCTCCCCTTGAGGTAGAGCTTGATGCCCTCCCGGCGACAGAGTCTACAAACCGGATCAATGTGGCGTGCCATGAATCACCTTGTTCGTCTATCGTTATTCTCGGAGCGGAGAGCGTTAGCTCCTTGAGCGAAGGTCTCAGGGGGGCTAACGCTCTCCGCCTCCGGAGATTTCCTGAATTTACACGCGGCGTTTCTTGGGGGGCCGACAGCCGTTGTGGGGCAGCGGCGTGACATCTTCGATGGCCTTGATGGTCAGGCCAGCGGCTTGCAAAGCTGTCACCGCCGATTCGCGGCCTGAACCCGGTCCTTTGACGCGCACTTCAACCTCTTTGAGGCCGAACTTGGCGGCACGTTCGGCGGCTACCTCGGCGGCGCGCTGGGCAGCAAACGGCGTACTCTTGCGGCTGCCTTTGAAGCCGACCGTGCCGGCCGAAGCATAGCACAGCGTATCGCCGTTGGTATCGGTAATGGTGACAATGGTGTTGTTGAACGTCGCCTTGACGTGGGCCACGCCCCGACTGACGTTGCGGCGTTGTTTGCGTTTCTTGCTCTTGGCCACGGATGCGATTCTCCCTATGCGTTAGCCGCGCAGCTCCTTGACGCCTTTCTTGCCAGCGACGGTCTTGCGCGGTCCTTTGCGGGTGCGGGCATTGGTGCGGGTCCGCTGGCCGCGCACCGGCAGGCTGCGGCGATGGCGCAGACCACGATAGCACTGAATATCTTTCAAGCGGGCGATGTTCTGTTGCGTCTGGCGGCGCAGCGGTCCTTCCACCGTGTATTCGCGGTCGAGGATAGCGGCCAAACGAGCGATCTCTTCATCGCTCAACTCCTTGGCCCGACGCTGTGGATCGACGCGGGCTTGTTCGCACAAGCGCAGCGCCAGCGTCGGGCCGATGCCGTAGATGTAGCGCAGCGAAATGTGCGTCGGCTTGTCAGCAGGCAGATCAACACCCAGGATACGCGGCATGATGCTCCTCCTCGCTTAACCCTGGCGCTGCTTGTGGCGAGGATTGCTGCAAATCACCAGCAGCTTACCGTGCCGCCGCACCAGCTTGCAGTTTTCACAGATGCGTTTTACACTGGATCGAACTTTCATCGTCAACTCCCTACAGCAGATCTTATGCCGGAGTAGGAAAGCGTAACTATAGCAACCAATGCCTGCCCCGGCAAGGGGGGATATTTTTTCTTAAGAAAAGCCCCCTGGGAGGTTTCCGCCGTTGCCGCTAAGATAGTACGACCATAGCGGCGCAACCGCCGATGGCTTTACAGGTGTCTCCCATGACCTCCCCGCAACGCCGCCGAGATCCTGCCTCCCGGTCCACGCCGCGCCTGACCAGGGCGGAACGCAAACGCCAGCTCTTGGCCCATGCCAAAAATCTCTTCGTTACGCAGGGCTACCAGGCCACCACCACGGAAAAAATCGCCCAGGCCGCTGGCGTCAGTGAGCCGGTTCTCTATCGCCACTTCGCCAACAAAAAAGCCCTGTTTCTCGAAGTCCTTGAAGAGATCCGCGCCGCCACCCTCCAGCGCTGGAACGCCGAAACGGCCAGCCTGACTGATCCACTCGCCAAACTGCACGCTATCGCCGACATGTACCTCGGCTCAACGCGCGAACATGCCGTCGAATTTCGTATTATGCACCGCACCCTCGTCGAAAGCGATGACGAGGAGATTATCGCCCTGCTGCGCGCGTTCTACCTCGACAGCGAGGCACTGTTGGCCAAGATCATTGCCGAAGGCCAGCAGGCCGGCGTCTTCCGGCGTTCGCTCGATCCGCGCGTCGGCGCCTGGGAAATGATCCGCACGGCCTTGGGCTACACCCTAACTCTGCCCCTGGGCATCCCCCTATTCACGGAAGAAAACTACATCCCCCAGGCCACGGATTGCCTTCTGCACTGCTTGTTGAAGACGGACGTATGATCGGCAAAACCGCTCGCTTCTCAGGGTAAAAGGCAAGCGAAGCCTTATACGAGTCAGAAGCGTAAGGGCTGGAGCGCATTGTAAGCGGGTGTAGCGTTTTTCTCCCTCCCCCTTGTGGGGGAGGGTTGGGGTGGGGGACACCCCTCCTTGGCTCCCTTGCCTTGACACTTCCTACCTCAGCCCTCCCCCACGAGGAGAGAGGAGGTTTTATCCGGTAGCTCTCAGCGACGGCTGCTTTGTCGTTGCTTACGCTTCCGGCTCGTTGCACTCGGCGAGGAAGCGATACTGTGCCACAAAACCACGCACCGCCTCATGGATCTGAACAAACATGTGCCGATGCGGCCAACTCTCCGAAATGTGAAACCCGATCCGACGCACGATGGTACGTTTTTCAGGCTATTGCACCTTAGATACGGGAATGCTACGAGGTCGCTTTGTTCCAGGTCCGGCCTATCCAGGCGAAGAGGAGCACGCCTCCGAAAAAGATCCAACATGTCCACGGCAACCAATCACCCCAGCGACTGTAGAGACTGACGCGGTCGTCGATAGGCACCGTGGCCAACAATACCCCGGCGACTTTTTTATATGCGTGCCACTGCGATACGGGCAATTCGGTCGGAGCACCGCGCTGCATTGGCACGGTCCAGACGTGGAAATCGGGATCCATGTGCGGATCGGGGCGTGGCAGCTCGTGCGGCTGTAGAACGCGGCCATTGCTGTCGATGATAGCGGAGATGCCCATGTTGACGCTGCGTGCCACGCTGCGGCGGCACTCAATGGCGCGGAAACGGCAGATGGCGAGATGCTCGTCATGTTCGCTGGTGCCGTCAAACCAGCCGTCGTTGGAGATATTGAGCAGGAAATCTGCCGGGGGCGTGCTGTCGCCGCCGCCGTAGGGACGGGCGACAGCGGCGTCGGTGTCTTCGTAGCAGATGAGAGTGCCGAAAGAGAAACGCCGGCCCGTGGCCGCCTCGACCAGCGGAAAACGCGTGAATTGCTCGCCCGGCCAAATGCTGTAATCGAAATCGTAGGGCGCGAAATAGTTCATCCACGGCAGCCAATCGCGGAACGGCACGTATTCCCCAAAGGGGACCCGGTGAATCTTGTCGTAGCGGCCGGCGGCCTGACCCTGGCGATCGATGAGGACAGCAGAGTTGTAGCGGCGCGGCTGGCCGGCGACGATGGTGCTGGCGTTCATGCCTACCAGCAGGTTCGTGTGCCACTTTTCGACCATGTCTTCGGCCATCGCCCGGCAGTGGGGACTGGGACCCTCTTCTTCTTGCAGCCATTCATAGGGCCAGCTTGTTTCCGGCCAGACGATCAAATCGGGCCGATAGATAGCAGCAAGATGGGCCAACTCGTGGAAGTGGCGAGCCATGCCCTGGACGGCATCCTCGGAAATGACGCTGTCGTTGCGCAGGCGTTGATCGAGATTGCCCTGGAGCAAAGCAAGGCGCGGTCCCGGCGTCTGTCGATCCTGCCCCAGACGCCAGAAACCGTAAAGCACTGTGCCGATCAGTGCGGCGAGCACAGCAAGTCCCTGCACGAGCAAACCAAGTTTGGTTTTCAGTTTTCGGTTTCCAGTTTCCGGATCTCCGGGTTGTGGTACCGAAAACCGAGAACCGAAAACTGAAAACCTCCAGAGGATCTCAAACAGCCAGGCGTTGACGGCGGCAATGAGAAAACTGACGCCATACGCTCCGGTCAGGTCGGCAATTTGAATCAGGGGGAGAAACGTATGTTGGGAGTAGCCGAGCATGTACCAGGAGAAGCCGCCCAAAAGCGTTGCCCGCAGAAACTCCACGGCCGTCCACGCGATCGGCACGGTCAACACCAGGGGCAGGGAGGTGCGGCGGTCCAGGAAGCGAATCAAATACACCGTCAGGAGGAAATAGAAAGAGCAATAAAACGATAGGCCGATCCAGGTGGCATACATACGGGGGTCGGCGACGCGCATCCATTGCATCGCCGCCAGATAAAACGCCAGACTGCCGAACCAGGCGCTGCAATAAATCCACCGCGGTCGGGCAGAGCTGCGCAGCAAGGCAAGCAACGGTACAAGGGCCACCCAAACGAGCCAACCGCAAGCGACAGGAAAATAACAAAGCCAGAGAAGAACGGCCATCGTCAGGGCCAGTGGAAAGATGTGCCAGCCAATCCGGGGCTGCGGCGAGGAAGACACTACGGCAGACAGCTGCGGGCGTGATAATGTAGTCTCTGAAA
This sequence comes from Planctomycetota bacterium, assembly GCA_021325115.1. Lineage (GTDB taxonomy): Bacteria > Planctomycetota > Planctomycetia > Gemmatales > Gemmataceae > JAJPHU01. The sequence continues at coordinate 22,511 of JAJPHU010000236.1, forward strand.
TGGGCATGTCATTGCCTCCCTGATACAGGTACAGGTTCCCGCTGATGCTGTCCCATCGCTGCCTTTCTTCCCCCCTCTTATGGGGGAGGGTTGGGGTGGGGGACCCCCCTTCTGGGCTCCCTTGCCTTGACGCCTCCTACCTCAGCCCTCCCCCACGAGGGGAGAGGAGGTTTGGGTCCGCTAGCTCTTAGGCTTCCGGCTTGTCTATTCCAAACTCAGCGTCTCGAACACCTGCCCCGCCCGATGGCGATGATCACCGGGCGGGAACAACACCAGGGCGTTGGCCTGCGTCAAGGCGCGCAAGTCCGCCGAGCCGATCCACGGCACCGGACGCACCCGCCAACCCGCCGGCGTCCATTCCAGATGGGCCGGATGATACGTCGGCCGATCGGTGCGGTAAGCGAAATCCTCGGTCAATACAGCAGAGATGTAATGCGGACCAGGATCGGCGTGGCCGCGCAGCCGCCGCAACACCGGACGAACAAACAGCTCGAAGCAGGCCAGCACGCTGACAGGATTGCCGGGCAAACCGAACACCAACGCTGGCTCGCCGCCACCACCGGGGCGCGGGTATGTGCCGAAGAACACCGGCTTGCCGGGTTTCATCTCAACCTTATGGAAATGGGCAACCACACCGGCCTCTCGCAGCATGCTGGGAACCAGATCGAGCTTGCCGGCCGAGACGCCGCCCGACAAGAGCAGTACAGGGGCTTTGAGTCCATCACAGATCATGGGGCGCAGACAGGCGGGATCATCGCGGGCAATGCCAAGGTAGCGCGGCGTGCCGCCGGCCCGGCTTACCAGAGCTACAAGCAGAGCGCCGTTGCTATTGCGGATCTGCCCGCCTTGCGGTCTCTGGTCCGGTTCGACCAGCTCATCTCCGGTGGAGAGGATGGCAACACGCGGCGATGGATGCGCCAAGACCGTGGTGCGGCCGACGGTGGCGAGAACGCCGAATTCTTGCGGCCGCAGCACCGTCCCCGTCGGCAATACGGTATCGCCGCATTTCATCTCGGCGCCTTGCGGCAGAATGTTCTGGCCCGGCTTCGGCGGACGATCCTCAATTTCAACACAGCCGTTCTCACTCAGCCGCGTCCGCTCGATGAGGATCACCGCATCGGCGCCCGGGGGAATCGGTGCCCCCGTCATGATGCGGCTGGCCTGGCCGGCTTCGACCGTTCGGCGCGGCACCTGGCCAGCGGGGATTTCCTCGATGACGCGCAGCGTCCCCTTGCCACTGGGCAGATCGGCACAGCGCACGGCGTAGCCGTCCATCATCGCTTTGTGATACGGCGGCATGTCCAGATCGCTGACGACATCCGCGGCAAGGACATGACCGAGGGCGGCCGAAGTGAGAGGCATCGGTTCCGGCGGCAATGGCCGAACATACTGCCGCACGATCGCCTGAGCATCGGCAACCTGAAGCATTGGCGGATTTTTTGCAGGCACAATATCAGACACGGTTACCTCGACTCGAATATTGCGGCATGGCCTCCCGAATGAAATTGTACCATCCGGTGCTGGATGGAAACCAGGCAGAGTGGAGGCGTGCCCTTTTAACTCCTCAGCAAATGTCTTTTTATGTCCGCAAGAACCTTACGAAAAAGTAATTTTTTCCCTTGCGCGTAAGTCGGCTCTTTGGCACCCAGGTCCATTTTTTCGGAACGCGTTTCCTGCGTCTGGCCCTAACGCTAACTCGGGTTTCCGGACGCCAACGTCATCTCTCTGCCCCCATGGACGCTGGTAGCAATTTTTCCTGTTGAGTGTAGGATAACAAAGGAGGAACGATGGACTGGCAATTGCTGCTCGTGGCTCTCCTGGTGATGCTGGCCCTGCTGTACCTGGGCCGGCAGATGCTGCGCACCTGGCGCGGCCTGGGCACCGACTGCGGCGGCTGCAAGCGCCCGAGTACAGCGAAAATACCAAATGCCGCAACGACTGAGACGTTCATCCCCATCGATCAGGTCTGCCTGCGGCAGCGATCCAGGCCGCCACGATAGCGTGAACAAGAACGTGATCTTTCTTCCCAACCAGGGAGCGGCTTGCGTGGACGTAACTCGCCGTCCATCCTATAACCTTGCAAAAACCAACTCGTTCCCAAGCAGAGAGCCTGGGAACGAAAAGTCCAGGGCTTGGGAGCGTCTTCTATGATCTTTTCTTCATGCAGCAGGACGAGCCGAGTTATCGCAGCTGCCGTGTTAGGCATCGCCTGTCTATCTGCATCGGGGCCAGCAGGGCTATCCCAAGCCGCGGCCGAAGACGCTTCCAGCCGAAAGCCAGGCGAAGCAAAGGCCGCCCTATATGCCGAAATCCGCGTTATCGATGCGGCGACCGGCCGCGGTGTCCCGCTTGTCGAGTTAGAAACGGTGAATCACTTACGGTTTGTGACCGACAATGCCGGACGAGTAGCCTTCAACGAACCGGGCCTTATGGATCGCGAGGTGTTTTTCACGGTTCGCAGCCACGGCTACGAGATGAAGAAAGATGGTTTCGGCTTCCCTGGCGTGAGGATCATTCCCCAGGCAGGGCGCGTGGCCAAGATCGAGATCACACGCCGCAATATTGCCGAGCGGTTGTGCCGGTTGACGGGGGAGGGCTGCTATCGGGACACACTTCTCCTCGGACACAAGCTACCGCACGCCGATGCCCCCCACCCTGGCCTCGTCGCCGGCCAAGATTCCGTGCAGGCGGTGCCTTACAAGGGTGAGATCTATTGGTTTTGGGGAGATACCCTCCGCATGAACTACCCGCTCGGCTTGTTCCGAACAGCTGGAGCAAAGACGGCGGTTCCCTCAGCCCCGTTCGATCCAGCGGTCGGCATAGCCTTCGATTACTTCGTGGACAAGACCGGATTCGCCCGTGCCATGATGCCGCTGCCGGAACGCCCCGAAGGGGTCATCTGGATCGATGGCGTTTGCACCGTCCCCGACGAGAGGGGGCGCGAGAAACTGATCGCCCATTACTCGCGCCGAAAAAGTTTAACTAAGGAAATCGAACACGGCATCGCGGTGTTCGAGGATGAAAAGGCTGTGTTTGTGCCCGTGAAAGAACTGCCGCTGGAGGAGAAGTGGCGCTTTCCTCACGGTCACCCCGTGGTGGTCGAGGAAGGCGGCAAAAAATGGCTCTTATGCGGTCTTCCCGCGTTAAACGTGCGCGTGCCAGCGACTCTCAAGGAGGTGCTTGATCCGCAGCGATACGAGGCGTTCACGTGCGCGGCTGTGGTAGAGAAGAACAAACCGATTACCCTGAAGACGAACAGCGATGGGGCTCCGCTGTGGCGCTGGCAAACAGACCTTCCCCCTTTGGGGTCGGAGCAAGAAGCAGAACTTGTCCAGGCGGGGAAACTGAAGCCGGAGCAGACGCGGTTTTATCCCGTGAGTACGGCTGATCCGAAAGAGCGCGTCCGCCTTCACAGCGGGTCGGTACGGTGGAACGAATACCGCAAGCGCTGGATAATGCTCGCCGGGCAGGTCGGCGGGAAGTCCTCGCTGCTCGGCGAGGTCTGGTATGCCGAAGCTGAACATCCGACCGGTCCGTTTAAGACAGCAGTGAAAGTGGTGACCCACGAAAAATATTCGTTCTACAATGTGTGCCATCACGCGTTCTTGGATCGTGACGGCGGACGCTATATTCACTTCGAGGGCACCTATACCAGCGATTTCTCGGGCAATCCCGACAAGACACCTCGATACGACTACAACCAGGTCCTCTATCGCCTCGACCTTGATTCCGCTGTTCTTCGGCATCCTTGACCCAATCACTCCCTTTTGGCTCCAGGGCCGGAGGGCACGCACCTGGCGATCTTCGCGCGGACATGCTGGCACAAAGAAAAAGCCGTGATTCGATGGGGAAGGTTGGCATAGGAGCGGCTCTCGCCGCTCACCAGCGCATCACCGCCGTACCCCAGGCCAGACCGGCGCCGAAGCCGCTGAGGACCACGAGTTGGCCCGGCTTCAGCCGGCCTTCAGCGATGGCTTCGTCGAGGGCCAGCGGCACCGAGCCAGCGGAGGTGTTGCCGTAGCGATCGAGGTTGTAGAACACTTTACCGCGCGGGATGTGCAGCACATCGATGGCGGCATTGATGATGCGGATGTTAGCCTGATGGGGAATGTACAGATCGATATCCTGCGGTCGTAAATTACTGGCTTCTAGCACATCGAGAATGGTGTCCGAAAGGATGGCCACCGCCCAGCGGAAGACGGCGCGGCCATCCATGTGCATGTAATGCAGTCCCTTATTAATCAGCTCCGGCGTCGGTGGCAGTCGGCTGCCGCAAGCCGGACGGCTCAGCATGTCGCCGCCAGAGCCGTCGGAGCCGAGACTGAAACGGAGCAAGCCCTGGTCCGGCCGGCCGCGCGTTAGCAACACGGCGCCGGCGCCATCACCGAACAGCGGATAAGTCTTGATGTCGCGTGGATTGAGAATGCGCGAATTGCAGTCGCCACCGACGATCAGAGCCACGCTGCTGGCCCCCGAAGCCACGTAGGCCGCCCCGGTGATCAGTGCGTACATGAAGCCAGCGCAGGCCGCTTGCACCTCCAGGGCGGCCGCGCTCATTTTCAGGCGGTCTTGCAACAGACAGGCCGTCGAAGGAAACGACATATCCGGCGTGAACGTGGCCAGAACAATGAGATCAACATCGCTGGCTTCGACGCCGGCATTATCGAGGCAGCGGACGGCGGCTTCGTAGCACAGATCGCTGGTGGCCTGATGGGGCAGAGCGTGGCGGCGCTCGAGAATGCCGGTGCGCTTGACGATCCACTCGGAATCGAAGCCGAAACGCTGATGCAGGTGATCATTACTGACCACGGCATCGGGGACATAACTGCCGGTCCCCACAACCCGGACTCCCATTAAACTACGGCAGCGCGGGCGCGGGAGGGGAATGCGTTCTTCGTTCATGAAAATCGAACCGCCTGCTCTGAGGGACCGGCGTCAGACCGCAGTGCGCGAGAGCAACCTTGTCGTACTATACTGCCCTCTGCCGCCTTTGGCTAGTTCGTTAGGCGGCTGGGGGGGCCATCGATCACCGAACGACCCAGCCACCTAACCACCTAAATCCTCCAGGTACGTCGCCAGGGCCGACAAGGCGTGCTGGGTGTAATCGATGCGGAGATTGCCGTCCTGGGTCGAGGCGTGAAAGCCGCCCAGCAAGCGCGGGCGATACCACTCCTCAAAATGCTGCGTATTGGCATCGGTGTACTGCAAGCGCACCAGGAATTGCAAGCCGCGATGCAGCACTTCGGTGTAGTGCTGATAACGCGTCGCATCGCTTGCCGCACGGGCCGCCCGCCGTGCCTCCGCCAGACCTTCCGCATAGGCGGCCGATTCGATGGTCGGCAGCGCATCGAGCGCTTTACCGTCCGCCCATTTCATAAAACCACCGACCCAGAGTGGACGGCGCGGATCAAGCTGTTCGTATTGCAAGCCGCATAGCCAATCGTTCATCTCATAGACGAACTCGGCGAAGGCCGGCTCCTTGGTCTGCACGTAGGCTTCGGCGTAGGCTGCTGTCTGCCACGGCACGAAAGCCATGCTGCGATGCTCCTTCCACCACGCCCGGTAAAAAACGATAGCCTTGCGGGCCAGCTCCGTTTTCCAGCCGGCCGGCCGATGCTTCTGGCTGCGGAGGACGGCGTACAGAGCGAGGCCGGGATATTCATTGACGCTATCGACATCGTCACTATTCGCACTTTTAGAATCGGAATTATCGTCGGCATCGTTGCAGCGCAGCGAGCCATCGGCACGGGCCTGGCGGCGAATCCAGTTGCACAGCTGCTCAGCTTTGTCCAGCAAATCCGGCTGCGGGGAAGGCAATTCATGGATGGCCAGCACCAACAAGCCGGCCGTGCCGAGCCGATTGAGAATCGTCGAAGGCAACAGCGTATGCCGCGCCTCGTGATCCTCCGCGATGGTGTCATCGAGCAGGGTCAAGATGGCCTGGGTAGCGCGGGCGGCGTATCGTTCTTCGCCCAGCACACGGGAGACGCGGGCCAGCGCGAAAGCGGCGCCGGCCTGGCGGAGATAATTATCGCCGTCCAGAACACTACTGAGAGCCGGCACGTAGCCGTGCAGGAAGCGTCCCTTGGTATCGTTGATTCGCCACAGCCATTCGCCGCCGCGCTGGCAGCTCACGAGCATTTCTTTGTCGAAGGCGTCGAGCTTGGAGAAAGAGCGAGTCGATCCGTGAGTCAGGGTGGACGACGGCTGTTTTCTCGCCAAGGTCGAACGTTCTTGGCCACGAATGAGCGAGAATGTCATGCCTCCAGCGAGGACCAACAGCAGCAAAGCGCGAATGCGGATGCGCATGGTTCGGCCTCCTTGCCTGCGTAAACGTCCTCGGCGTCCCATCTTTCCGATGGATCAGCCGATCGCCCAAGCGAGTTATACAGCGCCGGCTACAAATCGAGCAACTGGAACCTGCGAGCGAACAGAAGAAACGGGGTGCCCCTCTCGTATTGGGGCGTGTAGGATGGCTTACGTGCGAGCGGTCTTTTCCCTTCCCCACCAGGAGGGAAGGAGTGGAAAGCCTACTCGGGGACTGGCGCAGCTCCGCTCGCCAAAATCGAGAAGGGCACCCACCTATCATTCTTGAGAGAATGTCTATATTCTTTCGGAGAATTTGTGTATGAGCATGCGTCTTATCGGCTGGATTTTCGTTAGTGCCGTGTTTGTCCTCCTGCCTCTCTCGGGGGGAGCGGGACCGGTGGCTTTGGTGCAAGACAAAAACCGTTTGCCCACCATACTGGAGCGCAAGACAGTCACCTTGCAAGCAGATAAGATCTTGGTTAGTCAGGCGCTTGCCGCATTGACCAAACAGACCGGCATTCCTGTCGATGATGTGCGCGACGCGCCGGATGAGACCGTCTCTCTCGATTGGAAGCAAACGCCTTTTTGGCCAGCACTCGACGCTCTTGCTGCCGCCGCCAAGGCGCGCGTCCATCTCTATCCCACCAGGGGACGAATTGTCCTCGACAAGCGCGGTGCCGATTATCATCTGCCGCCGCTCAGTTACGATGGCCGATTTCGTCTGTGCGTCAAAAAAATCACCACTTCCCGCGATCTGGAAATTCAGGACAAAAACAGGCAAGGCGGCACGCTGAGCCTTGTTGTCGAAGTCGCTTGGGACCCAGAATTGTTGCCGCTGTATCTGGAGACGCAGCCACATGCACTTCGCCTGGTGGACGATCGCAACAACGTCCTGACCGTCCCCGATGAAGGCAGCTCGCCCACTCCGGTGGATGGCCGTATTGCGGTGAACATTGATCTGCATCTGCCGGCCTTGCCACGCCGTGCAACGGCCATTCGTTCTCTGGAGGGCGAACTGTCGATGATTGGGCCGAGCAAAATGCTAACTTTCACCTTTGAAACGCTGGACCGACTCGCCAAAACCAAGGAGAATGATCCGGAACGTCAGCTCACGCAAGAGAATGTCACCTGTCGAATCCTGGATGTCAAGCTCTTCCCCAAGCGCTGGACGGTTCGGGTGGCCCTTGATTATCCGCGCGGTCTGAAGTCGTTGGACACCTATCAATCGTGGGTGGTCAATAACGAAATGACGCTGGAATCGGCGGATGGCAAGAAGCGTTTACCCAGCACGAATTACGTTCTGGAATCGGCGTCGGCGCACGGGGCTATTTTGAGCTATCATTTTCGGGATCTGCGTGGCAAACCGGGTGCTTGGCGTGTCCGCTATCGCACGCCGGCTAACCTCATTGAAACGCCGATTAAGTTCGCCTTCCAAGATATTCCGCTGCCGTGAGCCTATGGGCAAGTGGGACATGTCAACCCTGTGGTGAGGGTTCACGGGGGTGTTGGCACACCCCGCTCACCGGGTTCTCGCCGCTCGCTGCGTGAAACGGTATATTGAATTCCATGACAATGTTTCAGCCTGCTGATAATCTCCGCTCGCGCACCTTCCTCGGTTTACTTGTAGCGCAATTCCTCGCTGCCTTCAACGATCAGGCCATCCACGCTTCCTCGATGTTCTTCGCCATCAACACCAATGCCTTGAGCAAAGACACGGCCATCTCGCTCATGCCGATTCTGTTTTACGCGCCGTGGGCCTTGTTCTGCACGCTGGCCGGCTATCTCGCCGATCGCTACAGCAAGTGGAACTCGCTGGTGTTCTGGAAATTTGCGGAAATCGCCATCACCGCCATCGCCCTGCTTGGTTTCTGGCTTGGCCGGCACGATGTTTCCTTTGGGCCGTATCTGGTGCTATCCACAGTGTTCCTCATGGGGACCCATAGTGCTTTTTTCGTACCGGCCAAATATGGCGCGATGCCAGAGATTTTGCAGCCGCATATGTTGTCGCGCGGCAATGGCCTCCTGGAATCGCTATCGTTTTTGGCTGTCATCCTCGGTACAGTCCTGGGCGGTGTGCTATCGCAGATATTTCGTCAAGAAGAATATTATATAGGTCTAATTCTCGTCGGCTTGGCCGTGATCGGCGCCCTGGCCAGTCTGCTCATCCGCCGTATGCCGGCGGCCAATCCGAATCGGCCATTTCCGCCGTATCTGTATCAGCCGTTGTGGCAGAGCATCCGTACGCTGCTGCGTTCGCGGCCGCTGGCCCTGGCGGTGCTCGGCATTGCTTTCTTCACCTTTATCGTCGCCTTCATGCGCTCGACGATGTACATGCATGGGCAAACGCGTGTGCCGCCCTGGGATGAAGGGAAGACCAGCGAAGTCGTCGGCATGGTGGCCTTGGGCATCGGCCTGGGCAGCCCGCTGGTTGGCTTTCTATCCGGCGGCAAGGTCGAGTTGGGCATGGTGCCCATCGGCGCTTTGGGCATGATCGCGGCCACGCTAATTGCCGCCTGCGCCCTCGATCATCTGTCGGCGCTGGTCGTGTGCATTACAGCGATCGGCTTTTTTACAGGCTTTTACATCGTGCCCTTGTTCACACTGTTACAGCACCGCGCCGCCAAAACCAATAAGGGCGACGCCATCGCCACCAGCAATTTCATCAACGTCACGGGCGCCATCATTGCCTCGGTGTTGTTCTATCTGCTTGTCAGCGCCGCCCATCTGTGCGGGATCACACCAAGAGTAGGACCGGCGGCGCAGCTCGAGGGCGAATTGGTCGAAGATCCCGAATACGAGGAAGGCAAGCCCGTGCGCATCGTCCTCCAAGTGGAGGGCAGAAAGCGTGTTATCCAGGCGCAGGCAAACGGTCGCCGCGCCCGTGCGATCGACGTGGAGACAGAATTGATTGACCTGTTCAGCGGTGGACTGAAAGCGGGCGACCAGGTAGTTGATCGTAGCTATCGGCTCGCTTCGGTAACATATCACCGTATTCGCCGCGCCGATCAGGAGCCGAAGCCGTTTTACGATGAATCCGGCCTGCCGCGTTTGCTCTTTTTTGGCGCCGCCTCACTGACGCTGTTGACGCTGCTCCTATTATGGCGGCAGATGCCGGACCTGTTCCTGCGGACGCTTATCTGGCTGCGGACCCAGCCGCGCTACCGCCTGGAGATTGAGGGGCTGAATCATCTGCCGGAAAAAGGGCCGACTGTGGTGGCGACCAATGCGCGCGGCCTGGAGGCGTGTCTGCATGTGGTCAGTGCTACCGACCGCGCGACACAGTTTTTGCTTATCGAAGAAGCACCCCTTGGCGGTACTACGGTGGGGTGGCTGCGGCTGGCAGCGCGATGGTCGTCTCTGGGGCGCTGGCTTCCGGGAGCAAATGGAACAGATGCACAACTCTTGCGGCGAAAGATTGAACATGTGTTAGCACATGGCAGCGTTGTCGCTTTGACGCAGGATAGCGGCGGGATGATGGAACGTCTGCTTGGCGAACTGGCAGTACCCGTGTTGCCGGTGTGGTATGAGCCGGCGCCGCGTCCGGAGCGGAGACGCCGACGGCAGCGCATCTATATCTTGGCTGGCCATCTGCTGCCTGCGGGCAGCACGCTGGCCGAAGTGGAGCGGGAATGGCAACGCTTGGCCGCCGAGATGAAGCAGCGAGCGGTTCACGGAGGGCCGCTTCGACACATCGAATTTGTGGAACACGGGTAAATGGTGACGACTTTGCTGAGGAGGCCGTCTTTCGCCTCTCCAGATGGGCCATATTGTTCTTTCTTGTACAGTCCCTTCATCCACCCGAAGCGAAATGTCCGAAAAAAAGGGCGATGCTTCGGAAAGCACTCTAGAAAATAGGAATGGAAGCCTATGAAAGCTACATCGAAGTGGCTGCCGTCGCTAGGCGGCTCTCTATTAATCGCAGCCCACCTCTTCGCCTTTTCTCCCGACGCCGGTCCCGTCGACGGCGTCGCCAACGAACAGCAGATGCGCCCCTTGCTGGACAAGCTGACCGAACTGAGTCAGCTTATCGAACGCAACAACCAATCGCCCCAGGTATGGCAATACCATTTGGAGCAAGCCGAGTTGTTGCTGCGGCTGGCTGCCGCCCAGTCGCAGCCAAAGGAACGCGAAGATGTTCTGCGCATGGCCGTGGACGGTTTTTACAGTGCCGCCGTGCTTTGTCCTCGCGAGCAGCCGGTTGCTTTTGAACGGCTGCGGCAGCTGCCGCAGCGGCTCGCCCAGACCTTCCCCGGCAGTCCCACGATTCTTTATGCAATCCTCCAGGAGATCCAGGCCGATTGCATCCTCGTGTTGGAGCAATCGGGGGGCGACCGCACCAAGAGCGAGAAGCATCGCTGCGAGCGCTTGCTGCAATTTGCCCGCGAGCATCCGGATGTGCCGGAAGCGGCGAAAGCGGTCCTGCAAGCGGCCCAGACGGCCGAATCCCTGGGCGACAATCAAGAAGCAGGCCGCTGTTATCTTTACCTGGTTGAGCATTTCCCCAACGACGCCGCGGCTCGCAAAGCGGCCGGAGCGTTGTGGCGTTTGGGACAGGACCATCAGCCGATGGCTCTGGAGCTGCCTCTCCTCTATGCGTCTGGCAACTCGGGCAATTCGGTCTTCCATCTCGACGAACTGCGCGGCCAACTGGTGGTCGTCTATTTCTGGACCAGTACCAGCGAGGGCGTGGCGGAGGAATTTCAGAAATTGAAACAGCTCACCGACCGCTACGCCGGACGCGGATTGGAGATTGTCTACGTGAACATGGATGCCGAGCCTGCCGAGGGCCGAGCGTTTCTCTCCGGCCGGTTGACGGCCGGTGTCCACGTGTATCAACCAGGCGGACTGGATGGCGCCGTCGCCGAGCGTTACGGACTGCAGAAAGTGCCGCAGGCGTTCCTCGTTAACCGAGATGGGACATTGCTGAAACACTCGCTGACGGCCTCGCGTCTGGAAGCGGAACTGGCCGATCGTCTGCCGCGCGGCCGTTAAGTCTAAAAACGAGCCACAGAATCACAGAGAATACCAGAGAAAAATACAGTAAGAGAAGAAAAACGAAAGGACAAAGACAGGGACACATTTTTCTTCTCTTTATTCTCTTTTTTATTTTCTGTATTCTTCGCTGTGTTCTCTGCGACTCTGTGGCTCGTTCTGCGCTGACAATGAGGCCGCGGGGTGGTAGACTCAAATAGTCGCGGTCCTGGACCGCTCCATTATGAGTTTGAACCCCAAGCGATCATGCAAAACGAACCCAACACTGCGCAAACACCTTTTCAGATCAATGTGGCCGATCGGGTCAAGCGTTTGCCGCCGTATCTCTTCGGCAAAATCAACGACTTAAAGTATCGCAAACGTCGAGCTGGCGTGGACATCATCGACCTGGGCATGGGCAATCCCACCGATGTGCCCGATCCACAGGTGATCGACAAATTGTGCGAAGCGGCTCACGACGAGCGCAACCACCGCTATTCGGTGAGCAACGGCCTGCACAACCTCCGCCGCGAAGTGGCCCTGCGTTATGCCCGCCGTCATGGCGTGCAACTGGACCCGGAGACGGAAGTCCTGGCAGGGCTGGGTTCCAAAGAAGTATTCAGCCACATGTGTCTGGCTCTGCTTGGTCCCGGCGATACCGCCATTGTGCCCGCGCCGTCGTTTCCTATCCATGTGTATGCCGTCGCCTTGGCTTCGGGCAATGTCATCAGCCTCGATTGCACGCAGCCTGACCGTTTCCTCGACAACGTGGCCGTGGTTGCCGAGCACCTCTATCCGCGGCCCAAGGTGCTGATCCTTAATTATCCACACAATCCCAGTACGACGGTCGTGGAGCGCGATTTCTTCGTCGAGGTTGTGGCTCTGGCGCGGCGTTTCGGTTTCATGGTCATTCACGATTTCGCTTATGGTGATGTCTGTTTCGATGGTTATCGGGCGCCGAGTTTTCTGAGCGTGCCGGGCGCCAAGGAAGTCGGCGTCGAGACAATCACCATGAGCAAAGGCTATAACATGGCCGGTTGGCGTCTGGGCTTCTGCGCCGGCAATGCCGAGATGGTCCGCGCCCTGGCTACCATCAAGGGCTATTATGATTACGGTATTTTCCAGCCCATTCAGATTGCCGGCATCGTTGCCTTGCGCCACGGCGAAGAGTTGGTAGAGCGCCAGGCGCAGGAGTATCAGAAACGCCGCGATGTGTTGGTCGAGAGCTTGCGCCGCATTGGCTGGGAAGTGGAATCACCCAGGGCGACGATGTTTGTTTGGGCGCGTTATCCGCAGGAGTGGCGACAGCGCATGGGATCGATCGATTTTGCCATGAAGTTGATTGAGGAAGCCGGCGTCGCCGTCAGTCCCGGCCGCGGTTTCGGTGAGGCTGGCGAGGGCTATCTGCGCCTGGCCTTGGTCGAAAACGAACATCGCCTACGCCAGGCCGTGCGCCAGATCGGCCGCTGTCTGCGCTCGAGTTCTGAGTTCTGAGTTCCCAGCTTGTTACTCAGAACTCAGAACGGATACAGGTTCCCGTTGCTCCTGTCCCATCGCTGCCTTTCTTTCC
>JAJPHU010000234.1 GCA_021325115.1 Planctomycetota bacterium
AAAAACGCTCCAAAAAGTGCAAGAATATGTTCAACATGGCGGCAGTCTGTGCTTCTTTCTCGGTGACAAAGTGCGCCCCGTTTTTTACAACGATACGCTGTTCAAAAAATTCAACGGTCTGTTCCCGGTACTGATTGAGAACAAACCGTTCGATCCACTCAATCCCGACGGCCGAGAAACGGAAGAGCAGCGCGCAGAGAAAGCTAAAGATCGGCTGCGCTTCGATGAGCAGCCGAAGCTGCTGTTCCGCGATCCCAAGCACGAGGCTGTCAAGACGCTGGCGGAATACCGCACCGGCTTGCGTTACCTGAGCATCGATCGCTATTTCCGGGCTTTGCCGCGTTCGCGTTGGGACCCAGAACCGACGAGCGGCGTGCGCGCGGAGGAGCTGATCGTCCTGCCCAACAGCGAGACGACCGATAATCCTGGCTACCGCAGTCATGCTGTGGAGTTGGGCCGCAAACTTGTCGAGCAAACCCGGCAACTGGCTATTGATCAACCGGATACGTTTACTCGCTATATCGAGCCAGCCGAGCGCTATCAGCGGATGATCCGCGATGCACTGACCAAGCCGTATCTCTCCAACGTGGTGCGGGTCCTCGATGCACTGCGGCACGATCATGGTACCGAAAACGATCCGCAGCGCCCCGACATGGAAACGCTGTGGGCGCATCCCAAAATGAAGGCATTGGCCGCAGAATTCGATGAATATCGCGCGGCCATCGAGTTCGGCGATCCGCTGGTAGTCGCTCGCCGGTATGGCAAGGGGCGCGTCTGTGCCGTCTTGACCAGTGCCGGCACAGCGACGCATTGGAACGATTGGGGCAATGGCCTGGCTTCGTGGAGCTACACGCCGTTCCTCATGGATTTACAGCGTTGGCTGATCAGTTCGGGTGACGACCTCAACCGCATTGTCGGTGAAACGGTCAAGATCGATCTTGACGCGGCCCGTTATCAACCCAAGATGAAAATGATTTTTCTACCTCAACGCGATCTCGAAAAGAGCAAAATTGACGAACAGATCAAGCCGGTCGAGTATCCCGAGCGCCCGCTGCCGATGAAAGATAACCTGCTGACCTTGGATTTCCGCGATACACGTGAGCCGGGCGTCTATACCTTTGAGTTTTATCCCAACAGCCAAGACGCTGTGGGTCAAACCGAAGTGCGCTCGTATGCCTTCAACATCGATGCCGCCAAGGAAAGCGACCTGCGGCGAGCGCCGCGTGACAAGCTGGAGCACCCACGCGCCCGCGATAGCCGTGCTGGCACAATCCTCTTGCGCTCGCCTGGCGACAGCTACGAAGAGTATAAGAACAAGATGCCTGATGCCTCGGAATCGCCGTGGTTATATTTATTTTTCCTGATTGTTCTCGTGGTAGAGCAGGCGCTGGCGGTGCATCTGAGTTTTCATTTGAAAGGTAATGAAACGGTACCAGGAACGACGGCGGCGTCTGCACGAGTTGCTGCGGCTTAACGCAATATCCCTGAGTGGGGGTGTCAGCCTCCTGAGCGAATCTCAGGAGGCTGACGCCCCCACTCAGAAGGGTGATAAGGACGACCTCGAATCATGAACGAAGCCAACAATATTTCGACCTATCAAGAATACGTCTTACGGCGTCTGAGCGAGCCGTTGACGGTGCGTGGCCACGATTTTCCCGGTTGGCTGTGGTTGTTGATTCTGGGTGCGGTCCTGCTGGCCGGTTTGGTCTACATCGTTTGGATGTACGTCAAGGACAGCCGCGGCGTCGGGCCATGGTGGGCCATCTTCCTTGGCACGCTCCGCACGTGCGTTTACGTCATTCTGGCCGGCGTTTTCTTGCTGCCTGCCAAGCAAACCTGGGAAGAAACGCGCGTCTTGGGCAAAGTGTTGGTCCTGGTCGATACATCGGCGAGCATGACAAAAGTTATTGACGATATTCCTGGTAACAAAAGCGATAAAGAGATACCGACCCGGCAAGACAAGGTGTATGCTTTCCTGAGCAAAGATGGCAACAAGTTTATTGCAGATTTGGAGGCAAAAAATCCGGTATCGCTGTTTCGCTTTGCTAGCCGGCTCGATGAAAACTATTTGCTCTTCAAAGACGGCCGTAATTGGACGCGCGAAGAATGGGAAGAGTTCACGCGCAACGCCGACCGTAACCCAGAACTGCCTGAAGCCAGGCCGCTGCCGGCTGAGTATCTGCACGCCTGGCTCCATCCGGGGACCAAGATCGAACCGCCCGTGGAATGGAGCGAAGAAAATCGGGCGCGTCTGCAAAAACTCGACGAATGGACCAAGAAACTCAGCGAGGCAGGTTACTTCACCGGCACCAATCTCGGCAGTGCGGCATTGTCACTGGTCAACCGCGAGCTAAACGGGCGTGTCCAGGGCATTGTTATCATTAGCGACGGCCGCAGTACCGAAGGCTCGCCCAAGATGTTCGCCGACATCGAGACACGGGCCAGGTCGGCGCACATTCCTATCTTCGTTGTCGGTGTCGGTCAAGAGAGGCCACAGGTCAAAATCGACATCGTGGACCTGCGTGTGCCCGAACAGGTACAACCGGAAGACAAGTTCCGTGCCGTTGCCGAGCTGCAAGGCGAAGGATTGGCCGATAAGCCGGTCAAGGTGTTCCTCGACATTACGCATACCATAAAGGATAAAAATGGGAAGGATGTCGATCTCGACCTGACGCTGACGGAGCAAGTGAATGCGAACAATCCTGATGAAAAAAGAGCGAAATTGTCGCTAGGGACGAAGAAACTGACGCTGGAGGCACCGGCTCCGGTAACATTCGACCACAGTTCGCCGCCGCGGGCCACAGTTGAATTCCCTATCGATGCGCTGACCTTGGCCAAGGCCGCTCACATAGATCTGGAATCGGGAGACGCCGCTGGCAAGAAATGGGAACTGAGCGAGACCGGCGAAGGCGAATTGCGCTTCCGGGTGCGTGTGCCACGCGATGCTCAGGAAGCGTTCCCAGCACCGTTTCACGTTACTGAGCCAGCGCCGTTGCGCGTGGTCAAAAGGCCGCTGCGCGTACTGCTCTTTGCCAGTTCGGCTACCCGCGATTACCAATTCTTGCGCTCCATCCTCGTCCGCGAGATGGATAAGAAACGCGCTGAATTATCGATCTACCTGCAGTTACCACCCGGCGTCACGGAACGGCGCGGCGGCATTGTGCAGGACGTGCCACCCGAACGGCTGCTCGGCCAATTCCCGAACCGTTTGGAATCCACAGACAAAGAAGATCAATTATATGCTCTCGACCAGTATGATGTGATTGTCGCTTTTGATCCCGATTGGACGCAGCTAAGCGATAACCAGTTGAAAATGGTGGGCCGCTGGGTCGAAAATGGCGGCGGACTGATCGCCATCGGCGGACCGATCAACACTCTGGAATTGGCCCGGCCCAAGTCATTCGCTGCCAAGCTCAAGCCGGTCCTCGATCTCTATCCCGTGGTCCTCAGCGATGTGCGCATCTCCGACTTCGATCGGGATACCAAGGAACCATGGCCGCTTGATTTCACCGGCGCCACGCCAGACATGGAGTTCCTCAAATTGGATGAAGGTGAGAATGCCAGGTTTCTGGCCGACTGGGATGCTTTCTTTTACGGGCCAGACGGCAAAAAGGACGGCCCCGTGGTCCGCGGCTTTTATAATTACTATCCGGTCGAAAAGGCCAAAACCAGCGCTGTGGTCGTGGCACGCTTCGCCGATCCAGCGGGCAAACTCAAGGACGGTTCGCTGCAGCCATACCTCGTGACGACGGCACCGAGCAGCAATCGTCGCGTCGTCTGGATCGGCTCCGGTGAGACCTGGCGTTTAAGGAGCTTCAATGTAGCTTATCATGAACGCTTTTGGATGAAGCTGCTCCGCTATGCCGCTTCCAACACCATGAGCCGGATCAACAAGCGTATTCGGTTGTACATGGGTTCGACGCACATCGCCAACAAGCCGATCGAGTTTGAGGGCAAATTCGAGGGCAAGGACGGCGAGCCGCTGGCGCCGGGTCCGAAGCTACCGACGGTGCAGGTAGCGCCGCCGCCGGGCCTGCCCGATACGGTGGTGCCCAAGCCGTTTGAGATGCAAGCCAAGCCCAATGGCGAGGGCTGGTTCAGCGGCCGCTTCCAGGTCCGCGCCGCCGGCGATTATACGCTGACCGTGAAAAACCCCCAGACCGGTGATGTGCTGACGCATCGATTCAGTGTCAAAGAAGCGAACCCGGAGATGGACAACACCCGCCCCGATTTTCAGACCCTGTACGAGCTGGCCAGCGAAGCCGACGATGTGCTGGGCCGCATGAGTGACACCGAGCGCCAGGAGTTGAAACGCCACCTCCAGCGCCCCAAATTGGAAGGCGATTCCCCGGCCGACAACAAAGACGACAAACTACGTCTTTATTTTGATTTGAAGAACGCCCATCTGATCCCGACCTGTATGCGCCCGGACGTGCAGACGCTGCGTAACCGCGGGCCTATTGAGGACCTGTGGGATGATGGTTTCGTGATATGGAATCGTGAGCCACAGCCGATCACGATGTCGTATGTGTTGTTGGCCGTTGTCGGTCTGTTGTCCTTGGAATGGTTGACGCGCAAACTGCTGCGTCTGGCATAATCAACAATCCCGCTCGCCAGTTTTTGATGGAATACTGCACATGGCCGTCATCACAACTCCGATTCGTTCCCGCAACCTGGCTGAAGCGCACCAGCGCGTGCGCAGTCCGCTAGAGCGGCTGCGACGTTTCATCCGTGCCTACATCAGCCTCGAAGGGGCTGCCGTGTTGGCGCTGTATCTGACCTTGTGGTTCTGGATTGGGCTAGTCCTCGATTATGGCGTGTTTCGGCTGTTTCACTTCGATTGGGTGCAAGAGACGGCCTGGGGCGCGCGCTGCGGCGTACTGGTGCTGTTGCTGGCGGGTTTGCTGGTGGCGATAGCTCTAACCATAGCGACGCGGCTATTTCGTGAGTTCCACGATGCTGCTTTGGCCCTGGTGCTCGAACGGCGTTATCCGCACCTTCTCGGCGACCGTCTCATTACTGCCGTTGAGCTGGCCGATCCGCACAAGGCGGCCGCGCTCGGCTACTCGCCGGCTATGGTGCAAGAGACCATCCACGAGGCCGCCCAACGCGTCGGACAATTGAAGGTCCAAGAAGTCTTCGATTGGCGCCGCCTGATTCGTCGTGGCATCCTCATTAGCATTCTGGTGCTGGGCGGCTATCTCGTGGCCGGAACACTCTTCTGCATGGCCAATGCCATCGGGGGCCGCGGTTTCACCGCGGCCGGCTTCACGCAGTTTCATGATATCGCCGGCATCTGGTTCGAGCGCAACATTCTCTTACAGGACATTATTTGGCCGCGGCAAGCACACTTAGAATATCTCGAAAATCCTCCTTTCAACGGGGAATATCGCATCGGCAGAGGCGATCGTGGTCCGGTCATCCGTGTGCGGGCCTTGAAGTACGTCATCGCCGGCGCGCCAGGCCAAAAAGCAATCGAATCTTATCGCGCCTGGCTGGCGTCACGCGGCATTGGCAACGAAGAGCAAAATCGACTGGTCGAACAGTTCCAGCGAAAACCGGCCGAGGGCTGGCGCGCTCTCTCCTGGTTCGACCTGACGCCAGAATTGCTCGGCGCTCCGGTGCCGGACATCGCATTGCCGACGGATTGGCAGGCGCGCGAGATGAGTGCTGGCCTGACACTTGATGAGATGGAATTGAACCTCGACAAAAGCGAGACACACAAGACACTGGATCCCCAAGCGCAAGAAGGCATGCGCAACGTCCTCGCTCAGCTCGAAGAGCGGGCCAACGATCCTGCCTGGAATCGGATTCTGCGCAAGTTGACCATTCCCGAAGAAGTGCTCTTGATTTACAAAGGCGCCAACACCCACAGCCAAACGACCATGCAGCGGTTGGCCGACAATGAGTATACCGGCCAGTTCGGCGACCTCAAGGAAACCGTCACTTTCACCGTACAGGGACTCGATTATTACACGCCGCCGCGCAAGGTTGTCGTCGTCGAGCCGCCGGTCCTGGAACAATTGCTACGCGAAGAAGAACGACCGGCATATCTGTACTATCGGCTGGGCCGCGACGACAACCCGGCCGAGTTGAGTGGCAAAAAGCAGCGCTTTGAGCCGGCACAAGTATCACTGCAAGGCGGCGAAGTCTCACGCATCGATGTGCCGATCGGCAGCAACATCACCTTAACAGCTACAGCGAGCAAAGACCTCGCTAAAGTATCCATTGAGCCGCACAGGTTGCAGAAAGCCGGAGTCCCCCTCACCGCTTCGCCGCCGCAAATGCTTGATGCACGCACCTTCACCACGCGCTTTGAGAATGTGCGTTTCGAGCAGAATTTCCTGTTTCGTTTCCTTGATACCGATGGTGTGACCGGCCAACGGCAAGTGGTCATCCTCCCCTCAGAGGATGCACCGCCGAAGATCCGCGAGTTTGCTCCTGACAAGATTGTCCGTCGCGTGCAAGGCGGCTATATGGTCACGATCAGTGCACGCATCCCCTTCTTGGCCGAAGTGGACGACGATCACGGACTGAATGAAGTGCGCTATGCCTACACGATTGCGCAAGTGGAGACGGGCCGGTTCAACCGCCATGCCTCTTGGCCGCTGCTTGGCGGCGCCAGCCTGAGTCCCGCCGGGCAGGGACCGCTGCCGGGTCTGGCCGACTTGATTTATCTGCTTCAATTAGCAGCCCAGGAGGAACGCCAGATGGAAAAAGGCTCCGTCCAGCATTATGCTCTGCCAAGCTTCCGGAAAGAACTTGATAAACGCCCGGAAGACACTGTGCAGCATCCGGAGCCGGACGAGCTGGCCAGTCCCAAAGCACTGCCGTTTCGCCGGCTGTTGAATCATTTCTCGATCAAGCCCGACGATTGGACCCAGCCGGAGCTTGATCCCTTGGATTCGGATCTGCCGTTGTGGAAGACCAATTCTAATCTCAAAATGACCGATCCCTCGCGCCCACAGCCGCGCTACCAGATGCAGTTGTGGCTGGAGACGGTCGATAACGATCTCGACAGCGAAAAAGCCCCGAATGGCCAGCCGCAGCCGCACCTCAAAACCAGCGAAGAACGGTACACCTTCTTCCTCGTCTCGGAGAATGAACTGCTGACAGAGATTGCCAAGGAAGAAGAGCAGCTGTACGCCAAGCTCGATGAGCGCTATCAGGGCTTGCTCGACATGCAGAACAAGCTGACGCAAATCAACCTCGACCTGACCAACTCCGCCCTCAAGGTGAACGAACTGGGAGCGATGAGCGCCCGCACCGATCAGATCCAGGAGATGCTGGAAAAAGCCCAGAATACAGCGCGCGAAGTTTACACCGATTACGCCCGCATCCTCCGCGAGATGAAGGCCAACCAGGTCAGCGAGCGCTTTCTGGAACGGGTCGAGAAAACAATCGTCGATCCGCTCAAGCGCATCGACAGCCCTTTCGAGGATGCGCGCGATGCCCTGGGCCATTTCCGCAAGGCGCTGGACAACAAAGAGATTGAGCCGTCGCGCAAAGCCGGCGGCACGGCCAAGGAACAGATGTTGGCCCTGACGCGCGCGCTGGAGAAGATCCTCGCTTCTATGCAGAAAATGACCGATCTCAATGCTCTCGTCAAGATCCTTGCCGACATCGAGAAATCCGAGGGAGCGCAGTACGAGACGATCAAGAAACTCTACGAAGATAAGGTAAACGATCTGTTCGAGCAAGGAACGGGCAGCAGCAAGCCCGAAGACAAGAAATAACTGTGCCCGTTCGCAGTGCAAGCAAGGGTGAATCCGCCCTTGCTTGCACTGCGAACGGGCAAGAAGGCGCTGTTGGATAAACGCTGTCGAATCGTCATTATGGAAGTAGACGCAAGCGTAACTCCGGGGCTGGTCCCCAAAGGAGAACGGATTATGTCTCTGATCCATCGTCTGTTGGTTGTGCTGGGAGTATGGACCGCAGTCTTCATCTCGGCTGCGCGGGCGCAAGATCGCCTCCCGGTCAAGATCGCTCCCCGCGACAAGAGCGACATGAAGCGCTCCGAGGACAAGACCGATCCTAAAACCAAGATTCAGGACGCCGCCACAGAACAGGCGCGCCTTCAGCGTCAGTTCGATGATTTCAAGGCCAAATTGCTGCGCCTGGCTCAGATGATGGAAAACAGTGCCAAACCGGAAGATCGCGACAAAGCCAAAATTCTGCGTGAAGCCATCAAGAAAGCCAGCACCGAAGGCGTGGAGACACGCTTCAGCACGCTTATCGAGATGCTACGCAGCGGCACCAACAATACCGAACAGCTACAGGATATTCTCAAAGAAAACCAAGAACTGCGGCAAATCCTCCATGAGATCATGGAGTTGCTCCTCAAGGACGACCGTGATGCCGAGCTGAAGCGACAGATCGCCGAGGCGCGGCGCTTGCTGGAAGAGTTGAAAGTTGTCATCCGCAAGCAGGAGTTGGTCCTCAATAAAACCATTCTTCCTCACACTCCGAATAGAGACTTGGCCAAGAGTCAGCACAATGTCAAAGAACAAACCCATGACCTTGTGAATCCCAAGTCTGACCGGGACAAGGAAGCCAAACAGGGCGAGGGCAAGGGCAGCAAGTCCGGCAAGCAAGGC
>JAJPHU010000063.1 GCA_021325115.1 Planctomycetota bacterium
CGAGCAAGAAGCCGAAGCCCAACGTATTTTCCAGATCCTTATAGGGCACTACCGACGATGATCTGTTGGCCCTCGCCAAACTCTGGCATGGCAGTGACGAGGCGCCGGCTAAGGGCTAACGGCCTTTTCCCTCCCCCTTGTGGGGGAGGGTTCGGGTGGGGGGACACCACTCCTGGGCTCCATTGCCTTGACACCTCCTACCCCAGCCCTCTCCCACGAGGGGAGAGGAGGTTTGGTCCGCTAGCTCTAAGGAGTTGGGTCAACAGTGGAGTCATTGTCTGAAGTACGAAGGCGGCCAGGCGTTATTGACGTTGCTGCAAGGGCTGGACTTGCGTGGCCGGAGTGCGGCGGTGCGAGAGAAGCATCGTCAGGTGACGCAGGAGGTGCGGCACAACGTGCATCGCATGGATTATCCGTCTTATCGAGGCAAGGGTTGGCTGATTGGTTCGGGCCACATAGAGACCGCTCGTAAGACGGTAGTGAGCCAGTGTCTGAAAGGGTCGGGCATGCGTTGGAGTGAGGCAGGTGCGGACGCTGTCTGTTGTCTGCACGCCCTGTTCAAAAGGGAAGTCGATCCAGGGGACGCTTTCTGGGAGACACACATCGCTGCCTAGATTTGCCAATTATAAAGACGCTTACCCTTCTTGTCGCACAATAATTTTTGGTTAGCCACGACCCGCAAGGACACACGCAGTAGGACTGGCGTTTCACCGGTCATGTGTTCTCCTGCGGCTGGCGTCTTTAGTGCTAACGGACAGAATCGTAGGGCAAGTTGCCAGTTTGTCTTACGGTTCTGTCCGCTAGCACTAAATGACACCATTGCTGCAGGTCGGGAGGGTGAAAGAGTTCTGTGCCGTAGCTGCAAAACAAGCACAGGCACGTCGTCCCGATCCGATATGTCCTCAGGTGAAACCTGGATCGTGTTTGACAACGTTGAAGATGAGGTGAATCGTGAGAGTCGGATGAGTGCCGTCAAAGTTCCGCAGCTCAAGAAACCGGACTACCCTCGCACTGGTGTAGACTGGTGGAATAAGATATGAGCGGAAACAGGTTGCCAAGAGTTCCCTTGAAGACTTTTTTGTACCACAATAACTTCGTTTAGTCCCGACTTCAACCCCGGCGAACGGGGCGTTAACACGTCCTGCTTGCCTTTCTGCCGCGAGGGTCTCTGCCATGTTCACGCCGCGCTGTTTCGTCACATTGGCTGGATTGTGTCTACTCTGTTTGGCCGCTCCGACGCGGGCCGCGGAGACGGAGAAGTGGAACCTTGTCTCCATCGTCACCGATGATCAAGGCGCCTGGGCCTTGGGTTGCTACGGCAATAAGGACTGCCGTACGCCGAATATGGACCGGCTGGCACGCGAGGGAGCACGTTTCCTCAACGCTTTCACCCCGACGCCGGTCTGTTCCCCGAGCCGGGCCAGCATGCTGTGCGGACTCTACGGCACGCAGGTCGGCATCACCGACTGGATCGCCCCCAAGGAATCCGATGCCGGCCTGGGGCTACCGCCGAATGTACGGACCTGGCCGAAGATCCTGCATCAACACGGCTATCGCACCGCGCTGGTCGGCAAATGGCACCTGGGCACGCAGTCATGCTTTCATCCCACCAAGAACGGCTTCGATCATTTCTTTGGTTTTCTCGGCGGCGGCAACCAACCGATGGACCCGGTGTTGGAAAAAGAGGGCCAAACCCGCAAGATCAAAGGCTCGCTACCCGACCTCCTCACTAACGACGCTTTGCAATTCATCGAAGAGAACAAGAATCGGCCGTTCGCCTTGCTCGTGCATTTCCGCGCCCCGCACTTGCCCTACGGTCCTGTCCCTGACGTCGATTCCATGCCGTTTCAGGATCTCGATCCGGCCATTCCATCCATCCGCGGCATCGACGTCAAGCAAGTCAAAGATTGGACGCGCGCCTATTACGCTAGCATTCACTCGGTCGATCGCAACCTCGGCCGGCTGCTCGCCAAGCTCGACGCCCTGGAACTGACGAAAAAAACCATCGTGATATTTACAAGCGATCACGGTTACAACATTGGCCACCACGTCCTGCACACCAAGGGCAACGGCTGGTGGATTGCCGGCGGCATCGCCGGGCCGAAGCGCCCGAACATGTGGGACACCTCGATCCGTGTGCCGCTGCTCGTCCGCTGGCCGGGCGTGGTCAAACCGGGCAGAGAGATTGCCGAGATGGTGACGTTTCTTGACCTGGCTCCATCGATTCTTGCAATGCTCAACATGGCTTCGCCGTCTGAGGCGAAATGGCAAGGGCAAGACTTCACCCCCCTCTTGCGTGGCCGCAACATTTCCTGGCGCGACACGATCTTTGGCCAATACGACCTGCACAACGGCGGCCTGGCATACATGCGTATGATCCGCACCAACAAATGGAAGCTGGTGCGCCATCACCATGCCAACGGCCTCGATGAGCTATATAACCTCGAAAACGATCCCGGCGAGACGCGTAATCTCTACAGTGCCGCCCAACATGCCGCCGTTCGTGCACAGCTACAACAGCGACTAACTGCATGGCAAAAATCGATTAATGATCCACTGCTGCGCGAAGAACAAGCCGGCGAGAAGTGAACGGGCACATATGTTCTATTCCGGGTCGGTGACGGCTTTTTCCCTCCCCTTATCCGAGGGACGGGAGAAAAGACGTGCTGGATTCAGCCGGGAAAAGATGGCTTAGTGTTCGCGGACCAAACTCCCTCCTCCACAAGGGAGGAGGGAGTTTGGTCCGCGAACACTCATTTCTTCGCCAAAACAAGCTCCACTTGGAGTGATTCGGCGAGGCGGAGGATCGCGCACAACAATTCTTCCCGTCTCTCAGCCTCGCTTTCCAGATCGCTCGCCTCGAGGTAGCACCACACTTCCCATTCGATGCCGCTCTCGGCAATGCGATGCACATGGACGTGGACCCGGCTGGCATCGACGCGCGGGTGAGCGATGAGATGGCTGCGCACAGCGTGGCGCAGGGCATCCAGGCGATCAAGCGGCGTGGTGATGGCTACCCAGAAGAGCAGATGGATGCGGCGGAAAACACGCAGTCCCAGATTGTCAATTACGCTGCCGGCCAGCAGAGCATTGGGCAGAACGAGAAGGGAATCGTCCAGAGTGCGCAGCTTGGTTGAGCGAAAGCCAACTTGCTCGACGATGCCTTCTTTGTCTCCGACAATCAAGCGGTCGCCGATGCGGAAGGCGCGATCGCCGATAAGCACAAGCGTGCCAAAGAGGTTTTTGAGGGAATCCTGGGCGGCCAGCGAGACAGCCACTCCGACAATGCCCAAGCCGGTGAAAAAACGTGTTACAGAATCGGCTTGGCCGAACTGGTATACCAGATATGTGGCAGCCGATAGAACCACGGCCAACTTAATCAGGGTCGCGACGAAAGGCACAAGCAAGTCGCCCAATCCGCGGTGCGACTTCAGACGCGAGGTACGCTGGTAGAACAGACAGCCCAGGTCCGTCCCCTGAAAACCGAGCCAGGCGAGCACAGCTGTCAACAAGAGTTTCTCTAGCAGATAGAGGCGTCCAGCCATCGCACTGGGCAGGTCGGCCCATTCAATCAACCAGTACAGGACGACAACGAACGTCAGGGCACGGAGAGAGCGGAGCTTGTGGCGCAGCAGATCGAGGTCGGCAGGGGCATTGCCTAAGTGGAAAAACCAATGGATCAGGCGCAGGACCAGCCAGCGCAACAAGAGCGAACCAACCCAGGCTAAGGCAACCGCTCCCAGCAGCGCCAGCCATTGGTAATCTTCCAGACCCAAATGAGTATGGCGCAGCCAGGCAGGCACACGGATACGTACCCAGACACCCGGTTCAAGAAACCACTCAGGTTCTCGGTGCGTGTATCGCAGCTTTTTCCTGTTGGCGTCGCCAAGTTGGCCAAGGACCCGGTTGAACATTGGTTCAATCTGGGCGACGGTGGCTGACGTGAAGGTCCAGACTTTGCCGTCGGGGCCGTCGTGCGGGCCGAGAACGATCCGCCCCACAGGCCCTCGATAGAGAACAAAAAGAGGGCCATCGGTTTCATTAGGGACTTCATGGAGGTAAACGTGCTCCAGGTGATCGATGACGTACTTAAGCTTGAAGGCCAAGACGGGACCAAGATTATCGCGCACCGAAGAAGGTAGTTCCGAGAGATCAAGACAGCGAGCCGCGCGAGCATTGTCATGCTGATTGACAGCCGTGAAGAACAACGTGAGGGTCTCCCGCGGAGTGCTCAGACCGTGAAGCCTGCGTGGCTCGATACGGTCTTTGTCGCTGAGGGATTCGTACATGGCGGGCAAATTAGCCACTGTTTCGCTGCTGAAGCGCCATCGTCCGTCAGGCTGACGGACGATCTCGATGCGAAGGCCGCCAGGTCCCCGAAGCACCTGCGGCAGGGCGCTCCAATGATCAGGGAGGCTGCTTAGGTCCGGATTGATCTTGCGGAGCACAGCCTCCAGCATGACCGCACGTTTGGGGCCGACCAGCGGGTGGTCTTCCCCAGGAAACTGTCCAAGGTCGAGGAAAACGTAGGATTGCTTGGAGGCGTCATCGTCATACTCAGCTTCCTCAACAGCGTGATAGAAGGCGCGGACCATGCGGCGCGGGGAGGCAAAGGCCTCGGGCACCGTCTCCGGTACATGCGGGTCTTGGGGCGAGGCCGGCGGCAACTGGTCAGGGGGCGGCGGTACGAGCTTGCCAAGAAGCGCATAGCGGACATCCGGGAGATGGTCTTTCTCTTCACGCCACATGGCCTCGATAGCAGCCACCGTAGCACGGGTGAATAACCAAGTGTCTTTGCCGTCTGGCTGGTGGACACGCTCGACGCGAATACGTCCGGCAGCATTCGCACTCCACGTGTAAGGCAAGCCGTTGGGATCGATGGGTATGTCGGCACTATATAGGTAGCCTCGCCGCTGCATGACACAAGCGAGTTTCCAGGCGAGATAAGGCCCCAGGCGCGGTCGTTGCTCCAGGGGAATATCCGCCAGATTCAGGTGGAGAGCCGCCGACTCGTAGTCGCCCGCCGCAGCGTCGTCCAAGAAGCTGACCAGCGTTGCCGTGGGATTTTCCAGGCCACTCTTAAGCTGGCTACTGATGGTACGGCGCTGCTTAGACCGCCCCTCCATGACCTGATGCATCAGGGGGATCTGTTCGACCGTCTTGCGGTCAAAACGCCACAGGCCATCTCGTTGGCTCAGGGCGATACGGACCTCGTCGTCCTGGTAGAAGACGACCGATAGTTGGTTCGGATCGTCAAGGAGCGTCCGAAACGGAAAAGATAGTTCATCCAGGATCTCATAGAGTTGGATAGCGAGCAAGGGGAGCGTATCCGTGCCACTGGCGTCCTTGGCCTCGACATCGAGACAGGCAACCGCATCCGCCATCAGGGCAGGGATGCGATCGCAGGCACTCATGGCGAAACAGAGGGTCTCAATGGTGTGGCGTGGGCTGTTGAGTTTCTCAGTTAGCGGCCGTTTGTGGAATTCCTCGACGCGCGGGTCCTTTGGCTGTTCGGCAGCAGCCACCGTAGAGACCACTACCAGGAACAGACCGGCGCGAAGAGCTAGAACAGAATCGATACGGAATCGAGGCACCACTTCCATTCTCCCATGAGCACCTGGAACCAATGGCAAGTCCGTACCGGACAACAATCCGAAGCTATAATCCGACTGGGTTATCCGATTTTATACTCGACGCGGATCGATTTGTCTCTGACCGCTGTGCCAGCCCGAAGCCGTTCCTTGCCGGCATGGCGGACGGTATCCGCTTCTTCCGGGTGGCGTGAAATGGCGTCGTAGGCGGCTTACAAGAAAGTATGGGGGCAAATACTGCAACGCTTTCTTCCTGCGGCTCCGTAAATCCTTCATGACGCCGAAGGAACCTTCTGCTGTATCGCCATCTGAACGCACTCCTCCAGGTGAGTGATGGCTGTGGGAATGCGACGCAGGGCCAGTTGCAGGCGCTCGAAGTCAGAGCCGCCTGTGGCAGGCCATTGGGCCAGCCATTCGGCCAATGGAGCGGAGAGGTGTTGCTTCATCAAGGCTTGCTGACGCTCGCGCGTTTGCTCACGCTGGGCATCGACCACAGTTTTGCCCAATAGCTCGACGAGTTGATGCGTCAGCGAAGCGACCAACGGCACCAGGATGAAATCGTGCCAGTTGATGCCGCCGGCAGCGAGAGTGCCGCCGATGGCGGCGGCGTCCAGGGCGAACTTGCTGCCGCGCAACGTGTTCAATAGTGCCGGTGTTTTCTCCAGTTGCTCGTAGATGGCCCGTGCCGTGCGATCGACCTCCGTGGCCAGGCCTGTCTGGAAGTTACGGTAATTCTGCTGGAAACGCTCCCAGATGCGTTCGGCGAGTCCGCTGTGGTGGAAGCCGGCTTCGATATGCGCCCACAAGCCGTGTTCGTCGGCGTGCCGCGCCGCTTCTTTGCGGAGCAGATCGATCCAGCTGCCCAGAGCGTCTTCGAGGATCGGCAGTTCCGGCCGGCTTGGAGTCTCAGGCCGACGGAATGCTTTGGTAATTGCGCCCATGAGTAGCCGCCCTGGCGTACGCAGGACATAGAGGGTGCTGCTGAGAAACTTGCCAATGCCGGGCAACTCCAGCAGCTCCATCAGACGAAGCAATGCCTCATCGAAGCCGCGGAATTTCTCGCTGGTCAGATACTCGCGGAGATAGCGCTGCTCGAAATCGGCCTGCCCAACAGCAACAACGGCTTGCCAGCTTTGCAGCGCCCGTAGATCTTGCTGAGCAACTGACAGCAGTTGTTCACGCTGATGCACGAGAAATTGCATGGCTCCCAGGACAGTGCGCCGCCGGGCGGCGGCGGCCGGCGTGCCCAAGACGGCGACTTGATTGAGCAAAGGGATGCGATAGCGCGGGGCCTGGCGTACTGGATCGGTAAGCTGATCCGACGTCAGAAAGGGAACGGCCAAGGTAGCGATGACGCCGCCGCCCGGTGGATGCGGCAAATGAGCGACTACTTCTCTCTGAAAATGCGCGATCAGAGCAGGAGCATCCGACTCCTTCATCTTCATCAGGACAACGACGACCGGCTTGCCCGTTTGCAGCAAGAGATGCAGAAATTGCGTTGGGATTTCATCGTTGTAGCGCTCATCAGAAGCAACGTAGACGAGGATGTCGGCCAGTGCAGCCGTTTCCAGGAGACGCGGCAGGTAGCTGCTGGCTGCCCAGGTCGTCATGTCGGGGCAGTCCCAGATGATGAAATCTTTGAGCAAATCGCCGCTGACGGGATCGGCTTTGATGCGGCGGACTTGATACACGTCTTCATCGAGATTGGACGGACTCGGCTGGGGCAACAGCTGCAAAGCCCCCAGAAAGCCCGCGTGGGCAGTCCAGTTAACCGGACCGTTGCTGCTGGTGTAAGCGATAGGATGCCGAGTGAAGCCGGCTTGCGGATTGGCTTCGGCGGTGACGGCGCCGCTGAGGAGGTTAGCAACAGTGCTTTTGCCCGCACCGGCACCGCCGACGACCACGACATGAGTTGGCACTGGCGGCTGCTCGTCGAGCATCGGCCCGATGCAGTTACGGACCAGAGCAGCGGCCAGATGCAGCTTACCCGCCGCTTGTGCCTGATCGGGCTGTTCGCGGCAGTGCTGTTCCAGCCAGCCGAGATCGTCGGCCAACTGGGCCGTCAACGCTCGTGCCGTCAACGTTTCCATGTCCACCCTCCGCTACCCGCGGGCCACTCTGCCCGCAGTCCCCAGCATCGCCAAAGGTCCATCAAGATTTTACCGGAAAGCGACGGATGGCGGATAGGGAACAGCGGCCTCGGCTAGCAATCGACATGGAACTCTTCCAGCGGCCGCTTGTCGATGAGGTTTAATATAGTTAACTATCCTCCCCTATCTTCTGCATCTTCTCTCGTTGCTATAAGCCGTCCGTTACGTGGACCAAAAAGTTGATTCAAGACAGATCCATTCAAGGACCGATTCCATCTCTTAGGGCTAGTGGACTTTTCCCTCCCTCCTTATGGGGGAGGGTTGGGGGTCTTTTCCTTCCCCCTTGTGGGGAGGGTTGGGGTGGGGGAACACCACTCTTTGGCTCAATTGTCTTTACATCTCCTCCCTCAGCCCGCTTCCACGAGGAGAGAGGAGGTTTGGTCCGCTAGCCCTTAGTAAAGGAAACGATTCATCCGTTCGAGGATGCGCCGGGTTGGCGGGAAGGTCGTCGCTTCGCAGTTCTGCCAGCTGCCCATTTCGTCACTCTTGTTCGCTTTCCCACGACCGCGCCAGGCGGCGAGGAGGTTGCTATGTCTCGGTTCGTCTGGAGAAGAAGCCAAGTGCGGGCACGCCAAGCGTCGCCGAGCGTGCGACTGCAGCTGGAAGTACTGGAGGACCGTACGGTACCGGCCGGCGGTCTGCCTTATTCCACTGCGGCCAACGTCGCTCAATTGATCGCCGACATCAACTATGCCAACCAAAATCCCAGCACGGCGTTCACCATCAATTTAACAGACAACACCTACGATTTTACATCGGCCAACAACAACACCTTTGGGCCGAACGCCCTGCCGGTCATCACCGGCAATATCACCATCAACGGCAACGGCGCTGTCTTGATGCGCGATCCTTCGTTGGGACAAAACACACCTTTCCGGTTCTTTTATATCTCTGGAAGTCAGGTGGCCAGCCCATCGGGTGCACAATCGACCGGCGCAGGGACAGGAAGCCTGACGCTGGAGAATTTGACACTGGAGGATGGCTTGGCCCAAGGCAGCAGCAGCGGCACAGGCGGCGGCGGCCTGGGAGCAGGCGGCGCCATCCTTAACATGGGCAACCTCACGCTCAACGGTGTGACGCTGGAGCAGAACACCGCCGCAGGCGGCAGCAGCGGCACAGGCACAAGCACAACCGGCGGCGGGCTCGGCGGAGCCAATGCGACCACGGTAGGCAACTTCGGCGTGGGGGGATCGGCTTCGAGCAGCGGCGGCTTCGGTGGCGGCGGCGGCGCCGGCAGCACGGGCGGTTGGGGAGCAGGGGATGGCAACAGCAGCAGCGGCGGCGGCGGACTCGGCGCCGGTGGTGCCATCTTCAACATGTACGGCACTACCACGCTCATCAACTGCACCTTGGCCAGCAACCTCGCCGAGGGCGGTCAAGGGGCAACCAGCGGCGACGGCTATGGCGGCGCTATTTTCAACGTGGACGGCACGCTCAACATCGTCACCAGTACCATCGCCGACAATA
This sequence comes from Planctomycetota bacterium, assembly GCA_021325115.1. Taxonomy (GTDB): domain Bacteria; phylum Planctomycetota; class Planctomycetia; order Gemmatales; family Gemmataceae; genus JAJPHU01. Next base: position 9,209 of record JAJPHU010000063.1, read on the forward strand.
GCACCACCGGCGCGGCCAACGGCGGCGGAGCCGTCTATAACCTCTCGTTGGGCACGACCTCCGGAGCCGGCGCGGCTTCAACTGTCACGCTTACCGACAGCATCCTCGCCAACTCGGTTAGCAGCAACGATCTGACCAACGATGAGAACAGCAGCACGGCCGGCGCAGCCGTGGTCAATGCCACCACGCCTAACCTCATCATGGCCTCCAGTACCCTTAATGGGGCCACGACCAACGGCACGCCTCTTACCGCCAATCCACAACTGGGGGTGCTTTCCAATTACGGCGGAGAGACGCCGACGATGCCTCTGTTGTCAAGTAGCCCCGCCCTGGGCGCCGGCGCCTCCGGCAATAATGTGCCTACCACCGATCAGCGCGGTGTGGCACGCGGCAGCGTCATTGACCTCGGCGCTTATCAGGCCACCCCGGCCTCGGCCGTGGCCACAACCCTGAGCTTGACCAGCAGTACCCCGGCCACGTCGTCCGGGGCCTCTGTCACCTTAACGGCCACCGTTACAGCGGCCTCCAGTAGCACGGTGCCGGCCGGATCCGTCCAATTCGTGGACAGCACTACAGGGGCAGTCTTGGGCAACGTTGCCCTGTCAGGTGGCCAGGCGACGCTGACAACCACGTCCGTCTCCAGCGGCGACACTATCACAGCCATCTATACTAGCGCCAATGGCATGGGCAGCAGCAACGGCAGCACTACGGTCCCCGCCGCTTCGACGAGTAGCGGCGGTTCCTTGAACGGCGGTTCCTTGAACGGCGGCTCCTTGAACGGCGGCAGTTCTTCGAACAACAGTTCGGTGACGGTCAGCCCGCAAAATCAACAATGGCTCAATGCGGTCTATCAAACCTTACTCCATCGGCCTATCGATGCTGCTGGTTTGAAAGAATGGGGCGCCGACCTGAACAACGGTACTCCGCCTGCCCAGGTGGTCTACGACATCGAACAGACCGACGAATACCGCACCGATGAAATTCTGAACGCTTACCAGCAATTGCTGGGGCTTTCTGCGCAACAAGTTCCGTCTTCAGCCGTCAGTTACCTGCTCGGCCTGATGCAAGGGGGCGCCGATTTCAGCGTCATCGAAGCCATCATCGCCGGTTCCGACTACAGCAGCACAAATACCGATTTCCTCAACAAGATCTATCAGGAGTTCCTCCAACGTCCGATCGATCAGACCAGTGAGACCGCTTGGCTCAACTTGCTGAACGCCGGCTACAGCCGCATTGCCGTCGTCTACGGCATCTTGAGCAGTCCAGAATATCTCAACGACTTGGTGGAAGAGGATTACATGACCTACATGGGTATCCAGCCCGACTCGAACAGCCTGGGCGCCTTTGTCGCTGCCTTGCAGGGCCATACTATGAACAACGACATGGTCGTCGCCACGCTGCTCGGCTCGCAAGAATGGATGTCGCTGGCCTCCTCAACAATCACTTCCAGTACTTCCAGTAGCTGATCTATCCGACAAGGTTAGGGCTAACAGGAAGCGTTGCAGGACAGGCTTGCCGCTCAACCCTAATGCTGCCGGGTGAAAAGGAAAGCGAAAGGAACGAGTTTACCGAAGGAAGGGCGGCCACGACGTCGGCCAGCGTCGTGGCCGCCCTTCTCTATCAGGCGATTTGCGAGTATAAAAAAATTATTCTGGCGAACGGCCGGCGTCAGCCGGCTGGTTTGGCCTTACCAGCCGGCTGACACCGGCCGTTCGCCTTTAAGCCGGGAGTCGCCATGCGTGCCCAGTTATTGCCTCTGGATGGCAGCGCACCTATCACCATCACCAAAGATTTGGTCCTCATCGGCCGCAAGGAAGACTGCGATGTACGACTGAATCACAAGAGCGTCTCGAAGATACATTGCGTCCTGGTCAAGACCGATGGTCTGCTGCTGTTGCGCGATCTGGGTAGCACCAACGGCACACGCGTCAACGGCACACGCGTTCGCCGCGCTGCCCTGCTGCCCAACGATCAGCTCAGCATCGCTCACTACAAATTCCGCGTCTACCTCGGACCTGATATTATAGAAGAGATCCGCACCCACGAACAGACACAACAGCTCGACGCTGTTGAGCTTGCCGAACTAATGCGGCAGAGGCGTGACCGCGAGGATAAGGATGAGGAAGAGAGCGCCGGCAAGCACACCGAGGGCGAACTGCATCGCAATCAACTCCCTGATGTCTATCCGGACAGCTCAGCTAACTCGTCGTAATGTTCTACCTTGCTGGCGCGGGGGCGGGCAAAATTTTGTCCGCCCCCCGCGCCAGCAAAGGGTGAAATTACGTCTTGACTTCGATCTTCCGTCCCAACGCTTCCGGCGTCTTGGGCAGGTGAACCTCCAGCACGCCATTGCGATAGCGCGCTTCGACCTTGTCGGCATCCAGGCCGGCTGGCAGCGTCAGCCAGCGCTCATAAACACCGTAGCGCCTGGCGTGCTCTTCCTCTTCCTTGGCTTCTTCTTTATGCTCGGCGCGGATGAACAACTGATCGCCGCGCAGTTGCACATCGAACTCGTTGGGTTCAAAGCCCGGCGCTTCGGCGCGAACAATCACTTCCTTGCCGGCATCCTCCAGGTCCACGTCCCATCCGTCCCATCCCCATCTCATGGTCATCGGGGTGGGCCAGCGACTAAAGAAATCGTCGAAGAACGAGTCGATTTCGCGCCGGAGCGTAACAAAGGGACTTTCGTACCGAGGCGCCAGCGCTCGACTCCTTGTTCCTCTTTCTTTCGTCCAGGGTATCAAGCCGAACATGGTACAACCTCCTTTCGCTCTCTGTTTCGTCAGGGTATTGGCGTTCGTATCTCGCCATCGGCTCCCTGCACAGGAACGCGATGCGGCTTGACCGCTTCGGTCTTGGGCAAGACCAGGCGCAGCACTCCTTGATCGAGCCGCGCTTCCACCTTGGCGGCATCTACCGGGACAGGCAGCGTCAAGGTGCGCTGGAAGCGGCCGTCGCTGCGTTCTCGGTAGTGCCAGGTACCGGTTTCGCTGACCACCGGCTTACGCTCGCCTTGCAGGATCAACTCGGTGCCGCGGCGGATGAGCACTTCGATCTGATCCTGCGTCAAGCCCGGCACTTCCGCCTCGACGTAGAAGGCGTCGGCTTCTTCACGGACATTGACGAGCGGATAAGGGATTGTTTTCATCCACCACTCACGTGGTTTGGATGCGAGGATCTCCATCAGCCCTTCCAGCTCGCCTGGCAAGCGACCGAGCCGATGCAACAGGGCTTGGAGCGAAACATTTGGAGACATAACCGCCCCTTTGTGCGAGGGAGAGATTACGAACGCCAACCGTCTAACTTTTCTTGCTTATCCCTGTTATCTCAAAAGACAAGATTGCAAGGAACATGCCAAAAATCGTGACACAGAACGATGGCAAGAGATGAAACGTAAGTCATTGTAAGAAAAAGAATTGCGATCCAAAATCATCCTGAGCTTCTACCGGACGTTCTGCCAATTCGGCAGCTTCAGCAACGGTTCGCGACGCTTTTGCGAAGCGTCGCGAACCGGAAGAATCACTTCTCTGCCTGCGGCGGCACCTGGAACACCACGTCCGCCGAGCCAGTGTTGCCCGCTGCATCCCGTACACGTAGCACCAACACATACGTCCCCGATTGCAGAGGCTCGGTTTGGAAATGAAACGTCTCCGCCTTGCTGTCGAACAAGCCATCCTCTGGAAAGACGTTGATCCATTTCTTGCCGTTTACGGCGAACGACGCCGATATCAGGCGCACTAACGGCGAACGAGCCGTCGCTTCCAATGCCACACGGCCACGGTCGATGCCCACCGTCTTCACTGTCACCGCCGGCGCTTCGTGGCAGACAACAAAGGGCAAGCTGACACGCTCGCCAGTCAGCGCCTCGCTTTCTGGATTGTCCTTGCGGTCGCTGGCCATCACCTTGACGCGATAGATGCCAGACGGTGTGGTTGTCGTGTCCCACTCGAATTCCGTCTTGTCGAGATCGTCTTCCAGCTCGACCCAGTTGTTCCAGCCGTCTTTGCGCACGAGAAGGCGATAAACGAGCTCGTCTTCATTGGCATCCGCAGCGGACCAGCGGATTCTCAGTTTTTTGGGATTGTCCAGGTTGACGGCATTGAGGTCGGGAACACTGATTTTGGCAACTTCGGGTGCCTGATTGGTCGTTTTGTAGCGCAGAGTAACAGCACGCACGGTCGGGCTGCGTGCCGGATCGTTCGTTGTCAGAGTGACGCGATATTGCAGAAAGCGGGCCGGCGGCGCGGTGATGAGGGCGCGTTCGGGATCAATCTGTTCATCGGACCAATCGCTCCAGGTGTCGTCCGGCTCGGCCACGTTACCGCTGCGCGTGGCCACACTCACGCTGGTCCCTGGCGGTGTCTGGCCTTCCCAATGTAGTGTGCCCCATTTGCTGATAATCTTGGCATCCAAAACTTCCGAGCATACGCTGCCTTTTTCCACATAGCGATCTTGAAGGATGTACAGCTTGCCGGGATCGCCGGTACCCAGCACGATAGAGCCGTCTCGACAGCGATATAGGCACAAAATCTGACCATGATCTAGACGGGCGATCTCGCTGCGTTCGTGAGTAGCCTCATTGAACTCGAACAGTTGTCCATCCATGCCGGTGCCGACGTAGAAACGCTCGTCCTGGCGCAGCAGACTCAAAAGCATCGCTTTATCGCGGAATACCTCGCGCACGGTGCCATCCGGTGCGATGCGGTAGATAGAATTGTCGCTGCTCGTGGGTGCAGAAGGAGCAGAGGCCGAATTGGACCTGCTGTCCTCTTGTTCTTCCGAGGCAACGATCTTGCGGCGTCGCTGCGCCGGCGTGCTGGTAGCGGCATAGACAGCGTCGCGCGTCACCTTGAGCGTTCGTATCTCACCCTGCTTGGCCTGATAAAGCACAAAGCCTTTGCCGGATGGATCGATGCGGTAGACGAGCCCGCCCTTGTCGGTGCCGGCGTAGAGCCTGTTGTCGCTGTCGGCTGCCAGGCACAGAATGTGTTCCTGGCGTGTGCGGTAAAACACCGTCGCCTTGCCCTCGCCGTTGATGCGATAGATACGGCCGTGCGGCCCGGTGCCGGCGTACAATGCCTGGCCCTTGGCATCGATGGCCAGCGACCAGACGTAACTCGCGCCCGTCGCGCTGAACACTGTAGTTTGTCCACGGGGATCGATGCGAAGGATTTGTCCACGCGGTCCCGTGCCGGCATAGATGCTGCCGTCGGAGGCACGGACAAGGCATAATATCTCGCTCTGCTCGCCGGCATAGAGGACGACCGGCTTGCCCTGCGACGGCACTTTGTAAATTTTGCCCTCATCACCCGTGGCGACGATGAGGTTGCCGTCACGGTCCTCGATCATGTCCCAGACATGGGCGGCATCCAGTCCGGCCAACGGTCGCAGCTGCCGCGACAGCCGCAACACGCCCTCGTTGTTGAGGACCGTCTGTTTGAGCTGTGCCTTATCGTACTGTGCCGGCGTGTGCTGATGCCACACCTTGACCTTGGCCGCCATAAGCAACGACGGACACAACAACATCCCGGCCGCAACATATGTCTTCCAACGCGATGGCAACATGAGAACTCCTGCGCTATAAACAGGCGAGCGGGGCCGCGTTAGTGCTCCGAGCGCGACTCTTCCGGGGCGCTAACGCGGCCCCGCTCGCCTGTTTGTTTTCATTCATCTCTCGTTTTCTTGTGCTTGACTACATGGAAGCGCACCGTCTCCGATCCCTGGATTACCCACGCCGTCGGTTGCCGTGCTACCAGGGCGCTGTGGAGCGGCTGCGCACCGGTGCGGCGGCTATTACCGAGAATTTGCACCATGCTCGGTGGCAAATTCGGCAGCGTTTTGCCGTTCAGGGCCACGCCGCCATATGGTAGCGGCAGACGTATCATCAGATTGGTCCGCTGGACACTTGTTTGCACGCGTACGGCCTCGAACACCTGATCGAGATTGCTGGGATTGCTCAGCGTCGGATTGTCGCGCAGTGTCAGCCGGGCATTGAGCAGATCATCGCCGATCGTGGCGGTGTACGAGCCTTCGGGCAAATCGCTGGGCAGCGTCAGGGACAGCAGCACGCGCTGGCGAACACCCTTGTAAGGGCGCAAAAAGACCGTGGCCTTGACCGTCTCACCCGGTTCATAGAGATCCGAGGCCAACTCGACGGATTCGATCTCGGCTGTGCGCCGGCCAGGCCGAACTTGTGTATGGCACTCAATGCGCTCAAGCCGAACCGGCTGGAACGAGTTGTGCGTCAACAAGCTGACCACGGCGCCGACTTGGCTGTACAGCGCCTGCGGCGCCCGGCTGCCGCTGAAACCGGAGAACGTGTCCTTGATGACGAGGGGATCGCGCCCTTCGATCTCGATGCGTGCTTCCAGGTCAGCCGTCATCTCCTCTGGTAGCTCGCCCTCCATATCGACGGAGTTCGCCAGAGCAGTGAAGACCAGGGTCGGCAAGAGTGCCGGTTGGCGAGCAATCTCGACATGGAAGGTGCGGGCCGGGCTGTCGGCATCCAGGGCCACGGTCATGCGCACGGGCAGCATATCGGCCTTGCGGCCCAGCCAACCAGCGATGCAGGTACTGACATCGGCGTTGATGACGCCCAACGGCTTGAGCGGCGCGCCCATTTTGAAGCTCACCGTCTGCCGTGGATAGACCGTGATGATGTAGCCGGACATGAGCGGAAACTCGCAAGAACCGAGGCTCAAAAATGGATGGCCCCAGCCATAAACACGATCGCCTTCGACGTGGGTAACGGTGCCGATACCGGACAGATCGAAGTCGCCGCGGATCAGCGCCACGGCCAGCGGACTGCCTGGCTCCAGCGGCGCATCTTTCTCCTGGTCCGTAAGGCGCGCCGGCGCGGCGCCGCCCTGCACCGGAACCAGGCCGAAGCGGCCGCAGCGCTCGTGCAGCAGTTTCAGGCTATTTGCCGTGAAGCCGGCTGCTGACAGGGGTGTTCGCAGCGGCATCATCCATAAACCATCACTCGCCGCTGGCTTCGCTTCCTCGAAGCTTTGAGCCACAGTAACGGTATGGAACTCATGGCCGTCGATGACAAGCGGTTGTCGCAGGCCGACGCCTCTCCCTCTTCTCTCCTCATTCTGGGGAGGGGAAGAGGGGGTAGCCCGGATGGTATCGCGGCGCTCAAACGCCTCGACGAAGCCGTTCATCTGGCAAAATGGCGTGACGCCGGCAATCGGCTCCTTACCGTAAGGCCAAGCGTAGGCAACAGCGCCGACCAGTTTGCCGTCGATATACACGGGACTGCCGCTCATGCCGGCGATGACACCGGTTTTCTCCAGGTTCAGCCCGGACAAGCGGCAAATCACCAAATCGCGGCCGGGACTGGTGTTCCGAAGCACGCCTAGCACTTCCACCTGAAATGTCTCGACCTTGGTGCCCTTGAGGACGGTTCGGCCCACGCCCTTCATGCCCGGCCGAATGTCGTGGACGCGCCAGTATTTATCTTCTTTGGGGGCGGCGGTCGCAGCGTTTGGGCCTATCCAGCCTAAAAGCGCGAGAGATGTTCCCACGCAGAGCGTAGGGACAAGTGTTTGGAGGCAAAATTGAAAGACGGCAATCATCATTGCATCTCCAACATCAGCGTGGGAGGCAAATCTTCAGGGAGAGAATGGCGCTCGCGTCCGTGAGCCAAGGTACTGGGAGGCTCTTCCGTTGTATCTCACAGGATGGGTGAATAACTTCACTAACATTTCAACTTTATCTCATTATTGCAAAGATGTACAGGCCGACCCGACAGGGTAGGTAAACTGCGGGAGGAGGAACAGCATCTTGCAATCGACTTCACTGCCGTCTTTGCGGATAATGACAGCGAAGGATAAGACCATGACATCGGACGCCAACGTATCGAGCATTCCATGAGCGCGGACGGCTTGCATCCTTTGGAATCAATCTTGCGTATGTGCGCGGCGGCCGCACCTGAGCCGTGGTATCCGCGCCTGTTCCTCAAACAGGGAGGCGTGAATCCACAAGCCCTGAGCTATTGTCTCGAAGAACTGTGGCTCAGCGGCTTGATCGAGCGAGCAGACGGCGGTCCCGAAAAAGGACCGGCCATTTCGCTAACACGAGAAGGCCAGCGTGTCCTTCTCGATCCCGAAGCCTTACGGCGGCTGCGGGCCGACGAGCCGTTGTCTCCCGGCGATCGGGCCGGCGTCATTCGCCAGGTGCTGCGTGGCCGGACGCGCCCTTACGTCACCTATTTTCTGCTTGGGTTGAATGTCCTCATTTTTCTTCTCGGCTATTACAGTGCCAGCCAGGTGGGGGCCGGCCCTAACTTTCTCCAGGGGGCGCCTGCTACCCTACCGCTGCTGGAAGTGCTGAACAAAAGCGGCGCCATCACTCCGGTCCACGTTGTCGAAGGGCAGTGGTGGCGGCTGTTGACGGCAGGTTTTGTGCATATCGGCTTTTTGCACGTGCTGATGAATATGACTTCTCTGGTCGTCATCGGCCGCTTCATCGAGCTAATGTGGGGACGTCTTCGTTATTTGGTGATTTATCTGGTCAGCGTGCTGGGCGGCTGTTGTCTGGGCATTGCTTATACTCCCAACGCTATCCTCGCCGGTGCCTCCGGGGCCATCTGCGGGCTCTTGGCCGCCGAGGCGGTATGGTTCCTGTTCAACCGCCGCTATCTGCCGCGCGCGTTGCGACGGCGGGCGCGGACGGTCTTTCTCGTCAACCTGGTCCTTTTGATTTTCATCAGCTCGTTCAAGAACGTCAGCGGTTGGGGCCATTTTGGCGGCGGCGTCGCCGGGGCATTGACCGCCATGCTGCTTCAGTTGCACCGCTTTGGGCCGCCTGTTTGGCGCTGGCTGGCGATTGCCGGTTTTGTGCCGTTGGTCTGGTTCGGTCAGTTGGCCCTCTCTCATGCTCGGGCCACCGATCCGCGCTGGCAGGAGATCGAGTGGAGCACACTTCAACTACGCTTTACCAAACCTTTCTTCACGAAGGTGATCGAGGGGAAAAAAAACTACCGCAATAGTGTACTGCCTCTCCTGGAGAAGCACCCCACTCGCCGCGAAGCGACCGAAGTCGAGACGGTCCTGACAGAATTGGCCCAACAGCGCAGTGAGCTGCAAGCACTCGATGACGCCTTGACCCATTTTGGGCCTCTTTTCAGTCCAAAGAGCGAACAGAAAAAACAATGGTATCGCCGTCAAATTACCATTCACTCCGAGCTGATCGATTCGGCGGAGGAGGCCTTGCGCACCGGCTCCAAGTGGCCTCCTGCCGCGGAGCGCGAGCAGCGCGAATTCGAGACCTACTATTTGCGCGAAACCGACTCGACTTTGTCTGAGGCGATGGCTGCCTATCGCCAGCACATTCGTCCGGTGTTTGAGACAGATTCGCCGCAGCACGGAGTAGCAGCCGTCAAGGACGCACAAGCTACCCTGAACGATCAGCTTCCGCAATTGAGAGATTTAGTGGATGATTTGAAGCTGGCGGGGCCGTATGAAGACGAGACAGCGGAAGAGGCGCGGCAAACCGCTCTGAACTATGCCATCTCGTGCTGGCAACTGTTCGATTTCTGTCAACAGGAACTGAAAGAGGGCATGAAGGAGACCGAGCCCCTTAAGCCAGCCCTCAATAAGCACGAGAAAAAGGTGGAGGAATATCGCCACAAATGGAGAGATTTATTGGAATAAAATCTCTTTTCTGGAGGGAGGGAGCCTGATGACCGGACCGCGCACGTTGCGCCGGTTGGCTTTGCGGGTTGTCGGCGCTGTCCGCCGACTGACGGGCCGGCGTGCTGACATCGATTATCGCCGCTGGTACGCCGTCTGGGACTTGGAGCGCGATTATTGGACCATCGTGGGGCCGGCCACCAAAGAAGAGTACGATCGCCTCAGCCGCGTCAAATTGCAACTGCTGATGGATCTCGGTCTCACCCCGGAGTCCAAGGTACTGGACGTTGGCTGCGGCACCGGTCTGCTGACGGCGGCGCTGCACAATTTTCTGGGCGCGCACGGTCAATATGTCGGTTCGGACATCAGCCCGGAAGCGATTGCCTTCTGCCGTTTGCGTTTTCCTCGGCCTAATTTTTCGTTTCACGTTAACGAGATGACGAAATTGCCCGCACTGACAGAGCGCTTTGATTTCATCGTATTTTTCAGTGTGTTCACTCACACCTATCCGCGCGAGACGGCGCTGCTGTTGCAGCAAGCAAGCCGGTTGTTGGCTGAGGGCGGTATCATCTTCGCCGACCTGTTCACGGCCCCGCTTATCGAGGAGTACACCGGCGATCGCAGCGCGGTGGAGATCAACCCCGATTATCTGATGCACTTGTTGGAGGGCAGTGGCCTACGTGCGGAATTAATCGATATGCAGCCCCGACCCCGGCTGGGGCAACGGTTGTTCTATACATTCACAAAACCCAACGAGCCGGAAGCGTAGGCGACGGGATAAAGAATCGTCGCTTACGTTTCCGGCTCGTCGAGGCTCTACCGGGACCGTCTGATCCGACCATTCGATCAACCGGACAATTTTGTCCTCCAGATTGACATCTTCCGCTATCCAGCATAGATGGATCGCTTTTTCACGGCGATAGGTGTTCAGCACCATCGGTCCATGCTGCTACAGTAGCAGCTCGAACGCCGCTGGATTATGTTGACTGATCCAGCGTTCCAGCTATTGCGTGTCTGTCAACGCAGCATCGCCGCGATGAGGGATGCTGTGGCGCAGAGATTGGGTCAACGTGTGCAGCACTCGCGTCATGTTTCCTCCAGAGATGGCCTGATCCTACCGCTATATGATAAGAGCCGGGCAGACGATAAATTGCTGCACAGTACTGTAAAATATAGACGTCGTTGCGATTTATCGTTTGGCGCGAAAGGATAAATCACATTCGCCTGCAACAGGAAACAGGAGATCATCCCGGAATGCAAGACTTATCGCATGCCTTCTTACGCAAACTTCTCGAAACCCCCAGTCCCTCTGGATACGAACGGCCCGTGCAAGATCTGGTTCGTGCCTGGGCCAAAGATTACGCCGACGAGGTTCGTACCGATCGCCACGGCAACGTGTTGGCTGTGCGTTATCCCAGCCATGAACCGGGCGCGGGAAGCGATCGGACGCCGCGCATCATGCTGGCCGGACATTGCGATCAGATCGGTCTCATGGTGCAGCACATCGACGACAACGGTTTTCTGTATGTTCAGCCGATCGGCGGCTGGGACATGCAGATTTTGCTCGGTCAAAACCTGACCGTGTGGACGCGCCAGGGAGCGGTGCCTGGTGTCGTGGCCCGCCGCGCTCCGCACCTGATGACCAGCGAGGAACGCAACAAAGTTCCAACATTTCAAGATGTGTGGATCGACATCGGCGCCAAGGACAAGAAAGACGCCGAGGCGATCGTGCGGCCCGGCGATCCGGTAACGTGCGCCCTGGGTTATCGGCCGCTACGCAACAACTTGGCCGCCTCGCCCGGCATGGACGATAAGGTCGGCCTGTGGACGGTGATGGAAGCCCTGCGCTTGATGCATGGCCAGCCGCTGCACGCCACCGTCTTCTGCGTCTCGACCGTGCAAGAAGAGATCGGCCTGCGCGGGGCCACGACCAGCAGTTACGGCATCCATCCAACCGTGGGCATTGCCGTCGATGTGACGCATTCCACCGATACGCCGAGCAACGATAAGAAGCAACTCGGCGACGTGCGTTTGGGCAACGGTCCTGTGTTGTTTCGCGGTCCGAACATCAATCCGCGCGTGCTGGAGCGTCTGGAAGAGACGGCCCAGCAGCATAACATTCCAGTGCAGGTACGCGGTGCGCCGCGTGCCACCGGCACCGACGCCAACGCCATCCAACTGGCACGCGAAGGCGTGGCCACGGCGCTGGTTAGCATCCCCAATCGCTACATGCACAGCCCCGTCGAGGTGGTCCATCTCGACGACCTCGACTACGCGGCCCAACTGCTTGCCGAGTTCTGCCGGAGCGTGACCCCAGCGATGGATTGGACGCCGTAAAACGGTGTTCGGTTTATCGGTTTTCCGAACACCCAATACCGAAAACCGAGCACCGAAAACCGAAAAGGTGAACCATGTCGCGTCTGCTTGTGATTGATGACGAGCCTAACGTCCTGTATTCGCTGGAAAAGAGCTTACGCTCTGACGCTCTGGAGGTGCTGACAGCGTCCACAGCCAAAGAGGGAATCGAATTGGCCCAGCAGCGCCGGCCCGATGCCGTCCTGCTCGATGTGCGTCTGTCCGATATGTATGGCCTGGATGCTTTCGATCGCCTGCGCCAGATTGATCCGCGTTTGCCTATCGTCGTCATCACCGCCTACGCCACGACTGAGACAGCTATCGAGGCGATGAAGCGCGGCGCCTTCGAGTACCTGCTCAAGCCGGTCGATTGGCACCGTCTCCGCGAAGTGGTGGACAAAGCCCTGGAGCTGAGTCGCCTTCGTCACGTGCCAGCCGTGTTTGAGCAACAGGAAGCAGTGCCAGACGGTCCGGTCGATCGTATCGTCGGTACATCGCCGGCCATGCAGGAAGTGTACAAAGCGATTGGCCGCGTCGCGCTTCTGGATGTGACCGTGCTGATCGTCGGCGCGAGCGGCACCGGCAAGGAGTTGGTGGCTCGCGCCCTCTACCAGCACAGCCGCCGGGCCGACAAGCCGTTTTTGGCTATCAACTGTGCGGCTCTGCCCGAATCACTGCTGGAAAGCGAATTGTTCGGCCATGAGCGCGGCGCCTTCACGGGCGCCGACCGGCGCCGTATCGGCAAATTCGAGCAGGCCCATCAAGGCACTCTGTTTCTCGATGAGATTGGTGACATGGCCTTGTCTACCCAGGCCAAGATGCTGCGTCTGCTCCAGGAACAGCGTTTCGAGCGCCTGGGCGGCAACGAGACCATCCAGACCGATGTGCGCGTGATTGCGGCCACTAACCAAGACCTGGAAGCGGCGGTGTCGGCCGGCCGTTTCCGCCAGGATCTGTTATATCGACTCAACGGCTTCACTATCCACCTGCCGCCGCTGTGTGAACGGCGTGAGGATCTGCCGCTGTTGGTGGACCATTTCCTCAAGGTCTTCAATCGCGACCTGAATCGACAAGTGCGCTCGGTAGCGCCAGAAGCGATGCGTTTGCTAGAGGCATACCCCTGGCCCGGCAATGTCCGTGAATTACAGAGCAGCATTCGCTACGCCTTGGTTCACGCCGCTGGGGAGGTACTCACGCCCGAATGTTTGCCGGAGAGCCTGCGTGACTGGAATGCTGGGGCAAGCGCCGCACCTGTCAGTGGGACAGGTGGCGTGCCTGTTGGTGGCTTTGATCTGGCGGGACATGTCCAGCGCTTGCTTCATTTGGGCGAGACGGACATTTACCGCAAGGCGTGCGAGGCGGCGGATCGCGTGATTTTGGAAGCCATCTTGCGGCATACGCGCGGCAACCAAGTGCAAGCCAGCGAGTTGCTGGGCATCTCACGAACCACCCTGCGGGCCAAGATGAAGACGCTGGGAATGATTGTGGAAAAACAGATTCTGCCGGATACCGACACGGGCTAGAGTTCATTTCGC
>JAJPHU010000231.1 GCA_021325115.1 Planctomycetota bacterium
TAAGATCCTCAGTCATACGGTCGCTGCTTGGATCAACGTCAGCCTCGGACATCGGCCGTTGGACTTTGCCTCGTTGGTGACCGAGTGAAAGTTGCACACGGCGTTATTTAGAGTCGTCATGCTGCTGCGCGGCACCCAGAGATTATGAAAAGTTGTCCAGATTCTCTGGACAGGCGACCAGGATCTGTGGCTCATTTTCAGGGTAACTAGCGGACCAAACCTCCTCCCCCTCGTGGGGGAGGGCTGAGGTGGTGTCCCCCCCACCCTGACCCTCCCCCACAAGGAGGGAGGGTTGGGTGGGGGGAAGTGTTTCGCCTGCGGATGCCTTCCCCCCACCCCCTCCCCCCTGATGGGAGAGGGAGAAAAAACTCCTCGAGGGCTGGCGTAACCTCTCGCTCGCTAAAATCCAGAGGGACACCCTTTGCGCGGCCTTCCGCTCCCACTGGCACATCCCCGTTGACCGCATCAGCTAAACCGCGTAAAGTGGAAAGACGAGAAAGTTCCCTCACGGACTCGTTTTCCATCGGTTGCCGACCGCCCGATGGAAGGCCTGTTCCCCCCTGGCTTCATGCAAGGTTGGGAGTAGATTGAAACTTATTGATGTTGACCAAGCGCATTATCCCTTGTCTGGATGTCGATCGCGGTCGGGTCGTCAAGGGTGTGAATTTCCTGCACCTGCGCGATGCCGGCGATCCGGTTGAGGTGGCGCGGCGTTATGAGGAAGACGGGGCCGACGAGTTGGTTTTCCTCGACATCAGCGCTAGCCACGAAGGCCGGGAAATTATGCTCGACGTAGTGCGGCGCGTGGCCGAAGAGATCTTCATGCCGTTCACTGTTGGCGGCGGCATTCGCACTTTGGAAGACGCCACACGCTTGATTCAGGCCGGGGCCGAGAAGGTCAGCATTAACTCGGCAGCCGTCAAAACGCCGGAACTGATTTCTGCTATAGCGCGGAAGTTCGGTTCGTGTGCTACGGTCGTCAATATCGATCCGCGGCGCGTGCGCCGGCCGGATGGCCGGGAGATGTGGGAAGTCCACATCAACGGTGGCCGGATACCAACGGGGCTAGAAGCCGTCGCCTGGGCGCGGCGCGTTGAAGAGTTGGGCGCCGGTGAGATCGTGCTGACCTCAATGGATGCAGACGGCACCAAGGCGGGATATGATTTACCCTTGACGCGGACCGTGGCGGATGCGGTGTGCATTCCTGTCGTCGCCAGCGGCGGCGCCGGTTCGCCGGAACATCTGTTCCAGGTGCTGACCGAGGGCCGCGCCGACGCCGCTCTTGCGGCCAGTATTTTCCATTACAATGAATATGGTATTCCCGCTACCAAGGCGTACCTCGCCGAACGCGGCGTGCCGATTCGAATTCTGAGTTCTAAGGCCTGAGTTCCGATATACAAACACGCGTCTTTCAGATTCCGAACTCAGCACTATTTTCGGAGGTCTTCATGGCTACTGCCGACGTTAAAGAAGTTACCACCATCGCTCCGGGCGCAGATGCGACCCGGCTCACCGCTGCGGCTGCACGGCGCGAGCCGGAAGTCAATAAGCTGTTTCGCATGGTTATGCAGTATCAGGCCAGCGATTTACACCTCAAGGCCGGACAGCCGCCCATGATGCGTCTGCGTGGCGACATTGTGCGTGTGAAAGCGCCGCCCCTTTCCGGCGAAGATATGGAACGGCTGCTGCTGCCTCTGCTTAAGCCGCAACATCGCAAAATCCTCGAAGACGAGGGCGGCGTAGACTTCTCCCACGTCATCGGCGATGATGAAGCCCGCTTCCGCGTCAGTCTCTTTAAGCAACGTGGCAAGCTCAGCCTGGTGGCGCGGCGCGTCAACTCTTACATTCCCAGCTTCAAGGAGTTGGGCTTGCCCGACAGCATCGAATCATTGTGCCACTTCCCCGATGGCCTGATTATCTTTGCCGGCGTCACCGGCTCCGGCAAAAGCACTTCCATCGCTGCCATGCTTGACTATATCGCCGAGCGCGAGCCGTTGCACATTCTCACCATTGAAGACCCCATCGAATATACCTTCACAGACAAGAAGGCCTACATCAACCAGCGTGAGATCGGCCTGGACGTGTGCGATTGGCACAAGGCGCTCAAAGATGCGGTGCGTGAAGATCCAGATGTCATCCTGGTCGGCGAGCTGCGCGATGTGGAGACGTTCGAGGCCGCCATCAACGCTGCCGAGACCGGCCACCTGGTGTTCGGCACTATTCACGCTTCGACGGCTCCTTCGACCATCAACCGTATCCTCGATCTGTTCCCCGTGGCCAAGCATAACGCCGTCCGTAAAGGCTTGGCCAACAACCTCCGGGCCATCGTCGCCCAAAAACTGCTCAAAGGACTTAAGAAGCCACGGGTGCCGACGAATGAAATTATGATCGTCAACCCGACGGTTAGAAAACTGATTGCGGAGGGCGAAGATCTAAAATTGCACGACGCCATCAAGATGTTCTACAACGAGGGCATGGTCGATTTCACCGAGAACTTGCGGCAACTCGTTGAGCGCGGCGACATCGACAAGCAGACTGCCCTCGAATTCGCGCCCGATCCCGAGAAGCTTAAGATGGCCTTCAAGGGCATCAAGGTCTCGGCACCGGGTATTTTGTAAAAAACGATTTTTCGCCAGCCCGCAGCGCGAACAAGAGTGGCTTCTGCCCTTGCTTGCGCTGTGGGCTGGTAGAATAACGCCCAAAACGCCAAGAAAGGAAAAGAGAAGAAGGAGCCCACCGATGCGCGCAGGACATTTTTATTTTTTGTCTTCTCTTGGTGTCCTTGGCGTCTTGGCGGTTCCGCCTCTGTTTGCGGCGGGGGGAACGTTTCCGCGTGGCCCGGGTTTTTATTTTCACCCCGTCAAGCTCATCCTTGTTGTTCTCGTCTACTTCGCCTGGCTGCGAACGTGCCGCTGGGTCCACAGGGATTGCGAGGACATGAAGTTGCCGGGCGAAATGTGGGATCCTATCCTGCTGGGCTGCGGCGTGGCCGGGCTGCTGGCGGTCTGGCTATTTCCTCTATTTGCGCTCGGTTTTATTGTTTTTCTCGTCCTCTATCTGGCGCCGACCCTGTCTTACGTCAGTATACGCAACGAAAAGGCGACGCAGGATCAGAAAGTACTGACGCCGCAGCACCTGCGGAAACTGCTGCGCACCTGGCTGCACCTGGATCTGGGGGAAGCCGAAGAGCCAGCCCTGCGGCCCATTCCCGTGCGCTTCATCGGCAAAAGCGGCACCCAGGAAAGCAGTGCGGAGGAAGCACGCCGCATCGCCCGACTGCAAGGCTCCAAAGGCTATCGCGCCGCTCTGGAACTGATCGCCGACGCTATCGAAAGACGTGCTACCGACATCCACCTTGAACCAACCAAGGAAGAAATGCTTGTTCGCTTCCGTATCGACGGCATCTTGGAAGCGAGTAATCCGTTCGCCCGGCCGACCGGCGATGCCGTCATCAACATCTTTAAGGTACTCGCCGACCTCGACATTACCGAGAAGCGTAAACCGCAAGACGGCAGCTTCGCTGCCGAGGTGAACATGCCCGTAGAGCCAGGCGAGTCGAGCAAGCCGAAGAAAAAAACGAATGGCGAAGATGACGAAGCAGAGGAAGCTCTCCAAGAACCACAATACCAAAGGCGCCAGGTCGACTTCCGCGTGGCCACCGCTGGCAGTGTCGTCGGCGAAAAATTGGTCTTGCGTATCCTCGATCCGGCGCGGCAGGTAGTCAGCCTGGCGCGCGTCGGCATGCGGGAAAGTCTGCGCAAGCAAGTCCGCTCCATTGTCACCCAGCCGCATGGCCTGTTCGTTGTCTGCGGCCCTACCGGCGCCGGCAAAAGCACCACCCTCTACGCCTGCCTTGGCGAGATCGATCGTTTTCAGAAAAACGTCATCACCATCGAAAACCCAGTCGAATATCACATCGACAATGTGACGCAGATCGAGATCAATCCCAAGGCCGGCAAAACCTTCGCCACGGAACTGCGCAGCATCCTTCGCCAAGACCCGGATGTCATTTACATCGGCGAAATCCGCGATCAGGAAACAGCGGAGATCGCCTGCCAGGCTGCCCAGACTGGCCATATGGTCTTCACCACGCTGCACGCTAACGATACCGTCACCGCCGTAGCTCGCCTTATCGACCTGGGGGTACAACCGTTCATGGTCGCTAATGCCCTCAGCGCCGTGCTGGGCCAGCGCCTGGTTCGCCTCCTCTGCCCCAAATGCAAGCAACGCTACAAACCCAACGCCGACCTGCTGCGCAAGGCCAATTTGCCGGCAGACAAGATCAAGTACTTCTATCGCCCGCCGGATCGACCTCCGGATGAGGACAATGTGTGTTCCGTCTGCAACGGCACCGGCTACCGCGGCCGAACCGGCATTTTCGAGATGTTGGAAATCAGCGATAGCATTCGCGAAATGATCCGCGAGAACCCCAACTTCAACGCCATCCGCCAGGAAGCGGTCAAGCACGGCATGAAATACTTGCAGGAAGACGGCCTGCGCCTGGTGATCGAAGGACGCACTTCTGTGCAGGAACTGCTGCGCGTGTGTAAGTAACAGCGAACGATCCCCGTAAGCCGGCTAGTAGAATACCTGCTGGTTGTTCGTCATCCGCTGAGGCAAGATATGTTATTAGGCTTTTTCACTTTCCTTATCATGCTGGCCGGTGCCTATGCTTTTTGGCGTCAGGGCGTGCTGCCGGCCTTCGCCATGGCTGTCAACGTCTTGTTGGCCGGCCTGGTCGCCTTCAATTTCTTCGAGCCGATCGCCAAGCAGCTTGATCCCATGCTGGCGGATACGTTCTTGCAAGGTTATGAAGACAGCTTCGTTCTTGTCGCCCTATTCAGTCTCGCGCTTCTTTTTTTGCGTTGGGCGTCCAATGAACTGATCCACCTGTTCATCCCGTACAATCCTCTCGTGCAGCAGGGCGGGGCGGTGTTGTTCGGTGCCCTGGCGGGATACCTGGTAGCCGGCTTCCTGACGTGCGTGGCCCAGACACTGCCGGCCAACGAAAATTTCTTGGATTTGAAGCCGATCGATTCGTCGGGAAAAATTCGTCATCGTATCTTGCCTGCGGATCACGTCTGGCTGGCCTTGATGCACCGCGCCAGCAAGACCGTCTTCGATTGGGGCGAAACGACGTTCGATCCCGATGGCAGTTTCGAGCTGCGTTACGCCTACGAGCGCCGGAAGGCCAGCGAATAGGCGAACCGGTTGGCGTCAGCCGGCCGTTCGCTTATTCCGGGAGGAGAAAGCGTTTGACTTCGGCGGCGACGCTCTCGGGTTGAGTGACAAAAGCGAGGTGGCCGCAGCCGGGCAGCTCGACTCGACAGGCGTTCGGAATACCTTGGACCAATTCGCGCAAGCTTTGGGGCGAGGCCAGTAAATCCCGGTCGCCCGCCATCAGCAGCGCCGGTACGCGAACATTGCCCAGACGCGGTCCCGGATCAAACGACTCAACCAGATGGAAACGGTGCGTCATCACGCTCTGATCGGTCTGCCAGCATTGCCGCGTGACGAACTCGAACAGTGGTCCCGGTTCCTGGCGGGCGCCGAAGAGCAGATTAAAAAACTGGTTTACGAACGGACTATCCGAGGGCAGGGGATAGCGCGACAGCACCCAGCTGGCCACCTGTTGTAATAAGCCGCGCTCAAAGCGCGCACCGATTCCCTGTGCGATGAGCGCTTGTAAACGATGAGGCCAGCGCATCGCCAACTCCAGGGCCAAGACGCCTCCGAAGGAAACGCCCAAGACCGGCGGACATTCCAGGCCGAACCAATCCAACAATTCTCGTAAATCGGCAACTAAATCCGAAAGATCAAAACGTCGGCGCAGAGCGAAACAATCGTCCTCGCCGCGCAGCTGATAGCTAATGACTTGAAAATCGCGGGCCAGCAGCCGGGCCAACGGTCCTAGCAGTTCGAAGCCGCCGGCCAATCCGGGAACAAGTACCAGAGATGGTCCATCTCCCCAAACACAATAGCGAGCCGTGTAATGCGTCAAATGCGCCAAACCGGAGCGGCCCACGCCGGGACTAAACTCGGCGCCGCTGCTCGCCAACCAATCAAGCGATGCCTGCACGCTTCCTCTCCTCTCTTCTACCCGCCCGCAGCGCAGTAAAAAAGAACGAAACACTTGCTTGCACTGCGGCTAATGAGCGAACCGAATTTCGAGAAACTGGCCTCTGTTCCATAAGGATGGCCTTTCCTTAGCACGCCGCATACCAAATGCGCTTCGCGTGAACTACCCCAATTCCTGGCAGAGCGAAGCGACGGAAGTTAGAACCAGTGCGTGACTTAGTCGAATTGACGCGACGTGACGAGGAACAACAAAATCGGAGCGCGCCGACATTTCGTCACTTTTCGACGCTTTTCGGCGCCCGAGGATGACTTTTCGTCACCAAATTGATAGTCTGGAAAAAGTGGAAAATTCGACGTAATCTTTCTTTGACAAACACAGAATCAACGATCGGTGAGAGTTTGGCTTGACAAGAAGCATCTTCTTTCTGTTGTGGATCCTGTTGCAGCGCAAAAGCGTACGCCGTCGGCTTGCGATTGTAGCGTCGGCAGTGCTTGTCTTTGCCTATGCCGCCGGAGTTCTCAGCTACGTCATGCTGATGCCCGATATCGGCGTGCGCTGTGCCTTCACACCGGTCATCAATTCTTTCAACAATCGTTACTTCTTCGCCCCCGCTTCTCCCAATGCGGGACCGCCGTCGGGTGAGGATGAGATCGTACGCATTGGCGACAAAGAGGTCTCCAACTGGGTAGAGATTCTCCACGAATTGAACGTGTTGCGGAGAAATCAGGTCAGGCTCGGCAGAGAGCAAGATCTTCAGCCTGATTCGGGCCAGACACACCTGATCATTGCCGGGCAGGAAGTTCTCCGCATTGGTTATAAATCTGCTGCAGACGGCAAAATATATGAAGTTTGGCTGCGCGTCGGCCGGCCGCCGTATGAAAGGTTGGTGCCGTCACTGTTGTGGTTTTCGCTGAAAATCCTTCTCTTCGCCGTCGGTGCCATTGTCTTCTGGAAGCGGCCAGAAGATCGCTCAGCCACGTTGTTTTTCCTCTTTTGCCTGGTCTCGTTCGGCGCCTACATGGGTGGCTATCACTGGCAACGTATCGTTACCCAACCGCTGTTGATCCTCGTGTTCATGATTTGCAGCGTCTTGCTGCCGGTTGTCAGTTTGCACTTTTATCTCGTCTTTCCTCGGCCCAAGGCCGTTCTCGATCACGCGCCGCGCCGGGTCTTACTGGCGCTCTATGGGCCGCCTGTGTTCTTTCTGCTGCTGCTAATCTCCGGTTATTTTCGCATTCGCTGGCTCTTCCAGCACAGCAATACGGACGTTGCTCCTCTCCTCAATGAGATGCTCCTGGAGATCTACTGTTATTTCGGTGTGGCAGCCCTGTGGTACTTGACCAGCGTCGTTTGCCTGCTGCACAGCTATCGCACGGCGGCGAACGTCACCGAACGCAATCAGGTCAAGTGGATTTTGTTCGGCACCTTGGCCTCGCTGGCGCCAATTGGTTATTCGCTCTACTTGGCCTTGGCCGAACGGCAGCGTTTCGGCAGCGGCGCGGCGACATGGCCGATGTTCTTTGCCTCATTGTGTGTCACCGTCGCCTTTGCCATCAGCATCACACGCTATCGTCTGATGCAGCTCGATCAACTCATCAACTCCGGCGTGGTCTATCTCCTCATCAGCTTCATTGTCGGCGCTGTCTACTATGGTATCTGGGGCGTTTTCGCTGGCATGTATCTGCTCGACAGTCAATCCATCAAAGGACTCTCCTTCGATCAGGTGTTGATGGCCAGTGGCACGGTGTTGTTGGTCTTGCTGGGACTCGATTTGCTGCGTCGCCGGCTCCTGCTGCGCCGCTATCGCCATTTCCGTCGGGAAAAGAGCCAGCTCGACCGCACGCTGCAACGCATGAGCCAGGCCATCGAGCAACTGGTCGATCCACCGGCATTGGCCCATCGCTTGCTACACACCGCGGCGGAATTGCTGGGCGCCAGCCGTGGTGCTGTCTACTTGCGCCAGGGCGATCCGCCTCTTTATCAGTTGACCGAAGTGCTCGGTCCCCCTCCTGCTTTGACCGAACTGTCTTCCGGTTGCCCGTTAGTCGAGACATTGCTGTCCCACAGCACACTATCCTTGCCCTGGGCAGCGGGAAACGGTGTCGCGTCGGTTGATGCGTCTGGCTCCCGACAGCTTCATTTTCTGGGTGGCGTCCTCGCCCAGGGGCTGCTGCATGAAGGGCAATTGCTGGGCATTCTTGTTCTTGGCTCTCCCACAGAGCCACGCGGCTTGGCAGCCGAGACGACGGGAGGCTACACGGCTGAGGATCTCCATCTGCTGACCGCCTTTGCCCAGATGACCGTGCTGGCGCTTGTTAGTGCCGAAGGCCATCGCAAGATTGAGACACTCAACCGCGAGCTGCAAACCAAGGTTGAGAAGATCGCGGAGCAAAATCGCCGCATCATGGCCTTGCAAAGCCAGCTTTCCGCCGTCCGTCAGCCGCTGCATCCGGCAGCTAACGCTGCTGGCTCGCCGGGAGAAAGCGAACCGGCAGCGTTAGCTGCCGGATGCAGCAGCCCACGAATATCGGATCACGGCATGATCGGCTCTAGCCCACAGGTCCGGCACCTGATGCAGCAGGTCCGCAAGGTCGCCTCTACGGACTCTGTTGTCCTGCTCCGCGGTGAAAGCGGCACGGGCAAAGAGTTGTTGGCGCGGGCCATCCACGAAAACAGCCCGCGCGCCAACCAGCCTTTCGTTGCCGTCCATTGCTCGGCCTTATCGCCAGGCTTGCTGGAAAGTGAACTTTTTGGACACGTCAAGGGGGCATTCACCAACGCTATCCGTGATAAGGTCGGCCGTTTCGAGGCTGCCGACAGCGGCACCCTTTTTCTTGATGAAATCGGTGACATCAGCGTCGAGGTGCAGATTAAGCTGCTGCGCGTGCTGCAAGAACGGACCTTCGAGCGCGTCGGCTCCAGCGA
>JAJPHU010000363.1 GCA_021325115.1 Planctomycetota bacterium
CTGCTGAGCCTCCGCCAGCGGACCCGTCGGGCAAACCGCCGTTCTGATAATAAGGAGCTGGCGGACAAAACTTCCTCTCTCCTCGTGAGGGAGGGCTGGGGTGGGAGGTGTCAAGGCAAGCGAGCCAAGGAGTGGTGTCCCCCCCACCCCAACCCTCCCCCTTGGGGGGGAGGGAAAAGGGAGGGGTGTCCCCCCACCCCAACCCTCCCCCTTGGGGGAGAGGGAAAAAGTCCGCTAGCTCTAAGCGAGCGTGGTTTATCGTTTCGCGCGAAACGATAAATTACGCTCGCTTGCACTTCAACCCCTTCTCTGTATATCATGTAATTAGTTAGGTTTGCTTTTCCGGAACGAGAAGAGATGAGGATCTCTGCCATGCCAGGGATGGCTACCTCAACGACGAGGGACCGTGGCCTGTTACTGCGCTTGCAGTCTCAGGCGTTGCAATATTTTCTGGACAACCAGACGCCAAGCGGACTGGTTCTGGATCGCCAGCGCAATCACGGGAAGCGGCATGCGCGCGGACTGTGCAGCATTGCGGCCACCGGCATGGGTTGCATCGCACTGGCGCTGGCCTCGGAGGAGCCGTATCGGCTTCTGAGTCCGTATGAGGCCATTTGTCGTATCCGCGCGGCGTTGCAGGCTGCACTGCACACGCTGCCGCATCAGAATGGTATCCTGCCGCACTTCGTCGATTCGCATACTGGCCAGGTGTATGGCATCGACCATTTCAGTACCGTCGAGACAGCCTGGATGGCGGCGGGAGCGCTCTGGGCCGCTACCTTTTTGCGCGACAGTGGGCTAGAATTGCTGGCCCGCCAGCTGGCGGAGCGCATCGACTGGTATTATTGGACAGCTCCGGAGGAGTCGGAAAGACCATTGCTCCGCCACGGTCAGGCGCGGGATGGTCAGTTCTTGCGCTCGAGCTGGGACCGCCTCAACGGTGAAACGGTGTTCATGTACGTTCTGGCGACCGGGGCGGCCGAGGGCCGCGCCGTACCGGTGGCGGCCTGGTCGCACCTGCGTTCCTTCCACGGTACGGCTGCTGGATTGCACTTCAACAATAGCGATTTGGGGCTGTTTGTCTTTCAGTACGGCCTGGATCTGCTTGATCTGAGAGTTTGGCTGGCCCCCAATGGGGTCGATTTGGCGGCTGAATCCGGCATTGCCGCTGAGGCCAATTACCGGGTATGTCGTGCTTTGGCCGACACCTTCACAACCTACCGCGATTATTGGGGCCTGTCTGCCGGCGATGGACCTGCCGAGCCGCCTGCGCACCTCGCCTACCGCTGTTATGCGCCGGGTGGGCCAATCGACGGCACAGCCCATATTACCGCCACGCTCGCTTCCATCGGCTGTCGGCCCGATCTGGTTTGGGAAAATATTGATCACGCTGGTCATGAACGGCGCTGGCAGCTTTTGGGCCGTTATGGTTTCAGCAACGTCAACGCCGATTACGATTGGGTCGGTTCGGACATGGTAGGCATCGACGCCGGAGCTGCTGTCCTGGCACTGGACAATTACCTCAACGACAATCGCGTGCGCCACATTTTTCACACCATTCCCTGCGTTCAGCGCGGCCTGGAACGCTCCGGATTCCAAACTCCCCTCCCTCCGCCGCCAGTACGTGCGGCCTAATATGCCAACCCGTTGATGCTGTCCGATTTTTTCTCCCTCCCCCCTTGGGGGGGAGGGTGAATCAGACAGAATCAGCGGGAACGCGTATAAGGACGAGCAGACATTTCTCTTCCCTTGGTGGGGAGGGTGAGGGGCGGAACTCCTTGGTACATTTGCACTTATCCCCCTATACCCGCCTTCCCCCATAAGGGGGAGGGAAATGTCTGCTCGTCCTAAGAGCAAACAGTTGGCGGTACTTCGCCAAAATGCCGCCAACCCCATCGAACTGGCACAGTCTTTGCACCCCCTTCTGCGGATTGTTGATGGTTGAGCTTCGTAGATTTTTCAAGGAGCGAATCGATGCCTCACCGCAAGAATATTTCTACTGTGCGCATTTCCTCGCCGCGGGCCGTCTTCGTTCCGCAAGAGAAACTGGTGAACGATGTTCGGGCAGGCTTGACGCCGTCTCAACTGGTGGAGCGGAAGCTGATTTCTTTGCTCCGCAGCACGATTCTACCGGCAAGCCATCTACAAGTAAGTAGGGTGCGACGTGCCCTTTCGTAAGAAGAGAAGTTCCCAATCGCGGGGGTGAGGGTTGAGGATCAGCAAGAAGCTCTAATCCTTACCCCTAGACCCTAAACCTTAACCTAGACCCTAAACCTTAAACGCTGTGAGCGCTCATGTCCAACGACCAACCGACAAAAGGATTCGGCATGGAGTTTCGCCTTATCTTGCGGCGCAGCCGGCAGGCTTGGCCTTTGGTGCCGATCCTGCACAAGCTTGGTCTGGCCGGCGCGGGCGGCATCATGGCGGCGGTTAGCTTGTGCAACGTCGCGGTGGCGCTGCTGCTGGGAAAGCTCGTCGAAGCTGTCTGCCATACCAGCCCTTATCTGGTTGCGGCCAAGATCCTGGGCTTGCTGGCTCTCACCTATTTCTTGCGCGAGACGCTCAACGTCGCGCGTCGCTATCTGGTCGAGAACATCTGCACTCGCCTCCACCGGGACACCTGTGTCCGCGTGGTCAATCACCTGATGAAAATCAACCTGGCCAGTTTCTCCAAGGAAAAAGTCGGCACCCTGAGTGGTCGCATCTATCGCAGCGTCGAGGGGTTCATCCGTTTTCTGCGCATTAGTTTTCTCGATTCCATTCCTGCGCTGTTGACCGGATTGTTCGCGCTGATCGCCGCTCTGTACAAACAGCCGCTCTTGGGCATTGTCATGATGGGCGTCATTCCTGCGGCCGTCTATCTGACCCTTCGCCAGCTCATCATGCAGAAGGGAGTGCGCACGGATTTGAACCGCAGCTGCGATGAAATCGATGGCACCATCGTTGAGCAACTAGGCGGCATCGAGTACGTACGTGCGGCCAATACCTATGCTCAAGAGATCAAGCGGTTGGCCTGCGCGGCCGAAAAACGCCGCGCCATGGAGCTGCGCTATTATTTCCAGATGGCCCTGTTCGGCAGCGCCAAGGCGCTCAACGAGGGCTTCTTCCATGTCATTGTCCTTGGAGTGGCCGTTTTTTACGCCCTTATGCACCCCGGTCCTGATGGGCAGATAAACACTGGCGATATCGTGACTTTCTCTATCTTGTTTCTCAACGTTATGACGCCGCTCAGCGAGCTTCATCGCGTCCTGGTGGAAGGCTACGAAAGCAGCCTGCGCGTGGGCGATTTGCTGGAAATGCTGGCCGAGCCGTTGGACCCATCGTTCCTCCCGCCGGCCCGTGTGACGCCAGCCTCCCCGGCCGCGCCGCGGCTGCGACGGGGTTTGCCGGCCATCGTCGTCAAAAATCTCCGGGTCCAATATGTGACGGCGCAAGACAAAGAAATACACGCCCTGAAGGATCTCTCGCTGATGATTCGCCATGGCGAGACCATCGGCATCGCCGGCCGTTCCGGCAGCGGCAAAACCACCTTTGTTCGTCTCCTTTTGCGGCTCGTACATCCAAACAGCGGTGAGGTGTTCCTGGGCGGCGTGCGCCTGGAGGAAGTATCGCGGGCCGATATCAGCAAACTGATCGGTTATGTCGGCCAGGCGCCCTTTGTCTTTTCCGGCACCATCGCCGAAAACATCGCTTACGGCAACGAAAACGCCACGCGGGACGACATTCGCCGTGCCGCCGAACTGGCCCATCTCCATGACGAAATCATGCAAATGCCCGGCGGCTATGATGCCCTTGTTACCGAGCGCGGCGGCAACTTATCGGGCGGGCAACGGCAGCGCCTGGCCATCGCCCGTATTCTTCTCAAGCAACCGCCGATTCTGATTCTCGATGAAGCAACTTCGGCCCTCGATAACATCAGCGAGCGCGTTGTGCAACAAGCCCTGGGACTCCGCAGCGCCAATCGCACCACTATCCTCGTGGCCCACCGCCTGTCCACGCTGCGCAATGCCGATCGCATCTTCGTCTTTGAGGATGGCCAGATTGCCGAAGTCGGATCGTATCGAGAGCTAGTTCAGCAAGGCGGCCTGTTCCGCGAGTTGGTGCTGTCGGCTGAGAATGCTCTGAGCAGTCCATCCCTGGAAGCTGTCACTGAACTGGCAGCGCCAATGGCCTGGAGTGTTTGATCTGTCCCAGGAAACAGTTACTCCGACTGCCTCCTTACGGTCGTAGTTCCGATAGTTGAGTAATGGCCTTGACCAACAGTGTCGCATAGCTGCCGCGCGGCAGTTCGAAATCGAGGATCAGCTTATCACGCCCCCGATGGTTCTCATCGGGAGCAAATTCGTGCCTCAGATCACGAGGCAGGCACAGAGCGGCGCGTTCGCCGCGTGAAAAAAACATCTCGCGGATGCCTTTTATCTGCATTTGCCGCAACTCCAACCCTTCCTCGGCGAGCACAGCGCGCACCAACTCGGCACGGGGATCGTCTTCTTCGAGCTTCAGACGGGCCGACGGCAACGGCAGCTGTAAGGCAGCAAGCTCTTGTAACTGCTCAGCGTCCACGTTCTGATGGAACGGCACGATACCGAGGCGCAGCTCAATCGGACGCCATTGCTCCGGCCGCAGGTGCGCGCGCAGCCACCGGGCGAGCATACAATTCCACAGGTGGCTCTGGTACGCCGAGAGATACAGGCCGCGCAGCTCCGGACGCAGACGAGCCACGGCGCCGCGGAAATCGCTCGGATGGAGGCGCAGGTAATCGATCAGACTGCGGGCATGGCTACGCGGCAGCATGTCCTTGAGCCGTTGCCAGTCGCCCCAGTGTTCCGCCACGAGACGTTTCTCCTCCTTCTGCGGGGCGCGATCGTATTCATACGGGGCAGTCAGGGCCAGATGTAGCGCCTCCTCGAACCGTCCTTGCACCAACAGACGCGCGATGAACTCGCCGCCCGTGCCGACGACTGAGCCGAAACGCTGATCGTCGAAATAATTCGGCACTCCCTGACGCGCCAGCAAAGCCAGGCGCTCTGAGAGGAGTGGGCGAGTATCCGGCGGTAGATCGCGCAGGATGAGATGAAAGCGATTGGCCCGAATATCTCGCGACGTGTAGGGTGCGGCAACTTGGCCGAGATATTGCACAACGATGTCGTGATGATGCAGATTGCGGCGCGGGCCGTGGAAAATGGTCAGGTATTGCACCGTGGCGGCGTGGCGATCTTTCAGACCGCCGTAGGAGAGGCGGCGCGGTTCGAGGCGCCAGCGGCGGCGTACCGCCGCCAGCGCGTCCAGCGTGGACCAGCCGCGTTTCTCCAGGCGATACAGAGCATACGGGCCGTTGGAGGGGGCGACTGTGGTAAGTTCCTCAACCTGAAAATCGTTCGGCTGCTGTTTGATCTTCATGCGCTTTCAGCGACCGTCCACACGGATGCAAATTTTGCCAAAATGGGCGGCGCTTTCCAGGTAGCGGAGCGCCTGTACCGCCTCAGCAAAGGGAAAAACGCGATCAATGACGGGACGCAACTGATGGGTAACGATTGCACGATTCATCGCCTCGAACATCTCGCGCGAGCCGACGAAGATACCCTGTACACGGACGTTCTTCATCAAGATGGGCATGGGATTGACCTGTCCCGGCCCGGACAGCACGCCGATGAGGCTGATCTGTCCGCCCAGGCGCACGGCCCGCAGCGATTGGCCGAGCGTGCCGGCGCCGCCGACCTCGACGACGTGATCGACGCCGCGTCCGCCGGTCAGCTCGCGCACTTTATTTCCCCATTCGGGAGTTTCTTTATAGTTAATACCTTCCGCCGCGCCGAGCTGACGCGCGCGTTCCAGTTTCTCGTTACTGCTCGACGTGATGAGGACACGCGCCCCGGCCAGGCGGGCAAACTGCAAAGCAAACAACGACACCCCGCCGGTGCCCTGAAGCAACACGGTATCGCCAGGCTTGATGCGGCCCTCGGTGACAAGCCCGTGCCAGGCGGTGACGGCAGCGCACGGCAACGTCGCCGCTTCCTCAAAGCTCAGATGTTCCGGCACTTGCACCAGTCCCTCCTCGTGCAACACAGCATATTCGGCGAGCAGGCCGTCAATCTCCCCGCCCAGCGCCGACCTGGCCTTGGCTTCATCGATGTCGCCGGAGAGCCATTTTTGCATGAAGATGGCGGCGACACGCTGGCCGACCTGCACCCGCGACACCCCCGGCCCCACCGCCGCCACTTCACCAGCCGCATCGGACAGCGGGATGCGCGGCAGCGGCATCTTGGGATTGTACTGCCCTTTAACGATCAGCAGATCACGGTAATTCAGCGACGCCGCCTGGATACGCACCAGCACCTCATGCGGCCCCGGCTGCGGCTGTGGTCGTTCCGTCAATGTCAAGGCATCCAGACCAAAACGCTCGCGGATTTCGTAGACTTTCATGCTCGATTCACTTTCTCTCAGGGCTAGCGGAAAACAGGCTGCCAACGTGCGGAGATGTCCGCACCCTGGCAGTCTGCCCTACAGTGCTTTCCGTTAGCCCTTGAAACATGTTTGATCGGCCCTGTCCGAAGGTTTATAATTGGAAGACTATAAAAAAACACGCTATATCTTTCGTCATCTGCTAGCCTACTAAAATCTTGATGCATAGTACACCGATCAGTTTGCTCGAGCGCTTGCGCCAACGTCATGAAGAAGGGGCCTGGGAGCACTTCGTTCAGCTCTACACCCCTCTGCTCTGTCATTGGGTCCGCCACTTGGGACTGGAAGGTCAGGACGCCGAAGATCTGGTGCAAGACATCTTCACCCTCCTGGTGCAGAAGCTGCCTGAGTTCCGCTATGACTCGGGCAAGCGCTTTCGCGGCTGGCTGTGGACGATTGCCCTCAACTGCTGCCGAGAGCGGCTGCGTCGCAAGCAGATACCTATCCAGTCTGGAGAGCCTGAAATATTATCTCAGGCCATCACTCCCAATGTCGCGGAGGAAGTGGCAGAGGCGGAGTACCGCCAGTACCTGACACGGCGGGCCTTGGAGCTGATGCAGGCGGAATTCCAGCCGTCTACGTGGAAAGCGTTTTGGGAGTATGTGGTGAATCAACGACCCGCTGCTGAGGTAGCCGAAGAGTTGGGGCTGACAGAGAATGCCGTGTACCTTACCAAGGGCCGGGTGCTGCGCCGTCTGCGTGAGGAATTGAAGGGGCTGCTGGACTGAGCCACGCTCTGAAGAACGGTTTCGGAAGCAGCTCCCTGGGGTGCGGCTGGGATCGGTGTGCCCGTCCTTCCCCTATAATTCCACAAATTACAAGACAAGTTTTTCTCTTCCCGCGCATAGGTCATTGTTAGGAGTACGGCTCTGGTGCGGGGAACAGTGATCGCCGGTCCCGGTGCAGGATCGGCTGCGGGGTGATTCATGAATAACCAACTACCTTGTCCCAGCAGACAGCAGCTGGAGCAGCTGTTATTGGGTGCGATGCCGGCTGAGGAGATGGAGGCCCTGCAAGGGCATATCGCCGGATGTCCGGTCTGCTTGACCGTGATCCGCGACGTGACGGCGGAGGATGCTCTGGTCCTGGCCATACGCGCGGGTGTGAGGGCCAAAAACATTGTCCCGGAGGATGTTGATCCGACACTGCTGGCGCGTTTGTGTCGCCTGTATCCGCTGGCGCAATCGACGGTCGTGCGCTCCACGGCGAACTTGGTACAGGATCCGGATAGGGGCGAGGAGTCATCTTATCTGTTGGCGCCGCCGCAGGAGCCGGACGAACTGGGATGCTTCGGATCTTACGGTATCCTGCGTTCCCTGGGCAGGGGCGGCATGGGGGTGGTCTTCGCCGCCCGGCAGAGGCAACCGCGCCGGGTCGTGGCCCTGAAAATGCTTCTGGCCAGATGGCAGGACAGCAAACAGCGGTTGACCCGCTTCCACAGCGAGACAGAGATCATTGCCCGGCTGCAACATCCCAATATCGTGCCGGTCTATGAAGTGGGTGAACACGTGGGCCGCTCTTACTACACGATGGAATATCTCGACGGCGGCAGCCTGGCCCAGAAGCTGGCCGCCGCCCCGCTCGCCCCGCGGGCAGCAGCGGAGCTGGCCCTGACGCTGGCCCGCGCCGTCCACTTCGCTCATGAGCATAGCGTTATCCACCGCGACCTGAAACCGGCCAACGTCCTCTTGACCGTCGAGGAGATACCGAAGATCGCCGATTTCGGCTTGGCCAAACATCTGGGCAGCCCGCCGAGCGAGCAGACGGAGAGCGGCGCCATCCTGGGCACACCGGCCTACATGGCGCCGGAACAAACCGAGGGCGGCAAGGCGATTGGACCGGCGGCCGATATTTATGCCCTGGGCGCCATTCTGTACGAGTGCCTGACGGGCCGGCCTCCGTTCCGGGCGGCGACGGTGCTAGAAACGCTGGAACAGGTACGCTACCAGGAGCCGGTGCCCATCTCCCGGCTCCAGCCGAAGGTGCCTTACGATCTGCAAACGATCTGTTTGACGTGCCTGCACAAAGAACCGGACCGCCGCTATGCCTCGGCCGCAGCACTGGCCGATGATTTGGGCCGCTTCCTGCGCGGCGAGCCGATTCGGGCACGGCCGGTATCGCCCCGCGAGCGGCTGTGGAAATGGATAC
Source organism: Planctomycetota bacterium (assembly GCA_021325115.1). Taxonomy (GTDB): domain Bacteria; phylum Planctomycetota; class Planctomycetia; order Gemmatales; family Gemmataceae; genus JAJPHU01. Next base: position 8,611 of record JAJPHU010000363.1, read on the forward strand.
GGCGCAAGCCGGCCTTGGCTGTCCTGCTGAGCATTTGCAGCCTGTTGCTGACCAGCTTGATCGTGGGCGGTCTGCTGTACAACGCGCGTCTGCGGGTGGCTGTTAAGCAGGCCGAGGACAAGGAGGCTCAGACGCGCCGGCAATACCGTCAGGCTCACGACACGCTGGGTCGAATGCTGAGCCGGTTGGAGGGTCGGCAGTTGGCAGAGGTGCCACGCCTTCGGGAGTTACAGCGCAGCCTGTTGGAAGATGCCCTGGCCTTTTATCAAGGCATTCTTCAGCAAGCCGATGATCCAGACCCCGCGGTGCAGAAGGATACGGCCCAGGCCTGCAAACAGGCCGCCGACATCCAATACGCTCTTGGTCAATACGATGCTGCTGCGGAAAACTACCAGCGGGCCATCGAGCTAACGGAGAGCTTGCCGGCAGAAAACCGCGCTTCCTTGGCTATCAAGAGCCTTCAGGCCGGCATTTACCTGAACTGGAGTACGCTGGCCGGCTCTTTGGGCCGGTCCAGGGAAGCGGAGCGGCACAACCGTGCGGCCCTGGAGCTTTTCGAGAAGCTGGTCCGAGAGCACCCGGACGCCCCGGTTTTGCAGAATGAGTTGGCTAAAACCGAGCACAATCGAGGTATCTTATTCCTCAGTACCAATCCGCGGGAGGCCGAATCTCATTACCGTAAGGCAGCGGACCTCCGCATGGCTCTGGTACGCGCTCACCCCGAAGACGAAAGCTATCAGGCAGCGCTGGCCGAAGACTACCAGGATCTGGGGTTGTTGTATAAGCAAACCAATCGGGTGGAGGAGGCCTCCGCGATCTTTGCCAAGGCAGAAGCCTTGCTGCGTCCCCTGGCCGATCGACACCTGGCCGAAAGGAACTACACGCTGTCGTTGGCCGCTCTGTACATCAACTGGTGTTACATCCTCGCAGGTGCGGGCCGGTCCCAGGAAGCACTGGAGCGGCTCGACTGGGCTGTCTGCCGCGCCGAGGCTATGTTCCGCCGGGAACCCAAGGATGTAGTGGCTCGCAGTCGGACATTGATGGCTCATGGAGCGCGGGCGGAGATCCGCGAGTTCGTGGGACGCTTCGCCGATTCGGTTAAGGACTGGGACCGGGTCGTCGAGTTAGAGGATGGCCCAGTCCGGAACGACTGGCGCAAAAGACGGGCACGGGTACTGACCCGGGCCGGAGACCATGCCCGTGCCGTCGCAGAGGCCGACGCCTTGGCGGCACTGCCGGAAAACACGGATAACAGCTTCTACTTTCTGGCCCGCATCTACACCCTGGCGATGTGGCCGGCCTGCGGCGACACGCGGTTGTCCCTGTCCGAACGCGAACGCTTGGCCGAGCGCTACGCCACCCAGGCGGTGGCTTTGCTGCGGAAGTTGCAAGATAAAGGCTATTTCCAGGATGCCAACCACGCCAAAGCACTCCGGACCGAGGGCGACTTCCAGCCTCTGCGTGCCCGCGA
>JAJPHU010000228.1 GCA_021325115.1 Planctomycetota bacterium
GTATTTTCTCGACCAGCACATCTTGGGCTTTGGCGTCAAAGTATCCGATGCCGCCTGTATACAGTCCGCGTGTTTCGTAGCCGCCTTCTCGAAGCACGCGAGCCGACGGCAAATAGCCGAACACGTCATTGCAATAGGCGGCCAACCATAAGTTTCTTGGTCCCAATGCTTTCTCCAACAGGCTGACGTAATCCACCACAACTTCCCCCGATAGGCCCACCAACGTCAGATCATCGTCGAATTGCCAAACGGCAAGCGGACAGTCGTAGTGATCGGGCAGCTTTTTGCCCTGTTCCAGAGCGGCCAACATTCTTTGAGCCACCCAGGCCTGAATGCTTCCTTTGCGCGCCATTTGTTTTTTCAATTCTTCGCGCGCGGGCGGCGCTTGCAGCGGGAGAACGGCATGATCAAACGCGATGTGGAGCGGTCCTTGCACGGGCCGAAGTTTGCTCTCCAGCAGCCGGCAAACCTCTTTGCCCAATGTCTCTCCGTGTGCTCGCGCCAATGCCATGCTGCCGCGCGGATAGGGATTGGCATCGCCAGCGCAGCCGATCATAAACATCGCCTGTGCCGACGGATGCTGTTCCTCAACATAGGTTTGAGCGAAGCCCGCGTAGTCGCCGCACACTTCGTAGTTTTTGTCGGTCAAGGTGGTGCCGTGAACGGCGGCGCCAAAAAGCACGGCTCGCAGCCGTCCATCCGGCGTATCGATGCGCAAAATTGGTACGGAGCGATCCGCCGGGCCGCGTGGGTTGATGCCGAGGATGACGCCGGTAGCCGTGAATTCGCGGCGATTCATGACAAAGGGACAGACGCCGACGCCCCAGGACAGCCGGGCCGGCCCCAACTTCGCTGTGGCTTGCTGCACCACCGCGACGATCTTGTCTTGTAACCGGCGCGTATATTCGACGTTACGCTCCAACTCACCGGCTGTCAGCCGATCGCTGGATGGATCCCTGTCGGAAGCCTGAAGAAGCAGCATCGGCCCGGTATGAGTGTGCGATGAGTTGAGAAGGATCTGCTCGCGTTTCAGCCCTGTCTTCTCGCGGAGGCGTTGGCAGATCGGCTCGACGACGGCGGCCGGGAGACCAACCAGGTCTGTTGTCACCAATATTGCGCGTTGCCCCTGGCTGTCTTCGAGGGCCAGCGCCTTGGCGTAGAGATCGGCTTCTACTTTGGTAAATGGCTTGTTGCGTGAAGCGTAACCGGCCAAAAATACCGGATGTTCTGGGGTGATTTTCACACTGGCCAAGCCGGCTTTCCACTCCGTATCGGCGGCCCGTACCATCGGCATAGCCATATTGACCACCAGAAGACTAAAAAGGACATGCGTCCAGCGGTCAGCTATTCTCCAGTGCGCGGTTGTCATGACCAATGTCTCTCTTTCTCCAACGTTGGCAAGACGACAAGAGAAATGTCCCTCGACCATTGTATTGTGGCAATCATGGGCTTCTTTCTTGCATTTTCCGAGCGCTCTCGATCTTGGCCCATGTATCGCGTAGCGTCACTGTGCGGTTGAAGACGGGCGCCCCGGGCTTGGAATCCGGATCGACGCAGAAATAGCCCAGGCGCTCGAATTGGAAGCGGTCGCCGGGCTTGGCCATCGCCAAGCTCGGCTCGAGGCGGCAATCGGTCAACGTCACCAGCGATTGCGGATTGAGGTTAGCCTTGTAGTCTTGGCCTTCAGGAACATCGTCGGGGTCGGGTTTCGTGAAAAGATAATCATATAAGCGGACTTCCGCTTTCAGCGCATGAGCGGCCGAGACCCAGTGGATGGTCGCTTTTACTTTGCGGTTATCCGGGGCGTTGCCGCCTCTCGTCGCCGGGTCATAGGTGCAGTGCAGTTCGATCACGTCGCCGGTTTTGTCGTCCTTCGTTACGCCTACGCATTTGATGAAGTAGGCATAGCGCAACCGTACTTCGCGGCCGGGGGCCAGACGGAAGTAATCCTTTGGCGGATTCTCGCGGAAGTCTTCTTGCTCGATATACAGTACTCTTGAGAATGGGACTTTGCGTGTGCCGGCGCTGGCATCTTCGGGATTGTTGACGGCAGTGAATTCTTCGACCTGTCCTTCCGGGTAATTGTCTATAATCACTTTCAAAGGTCGCAAAACGCCGAGAACGCGCGGCGCGCGGCGGTTGAGGTCGTCGCGTACGCAATTTTCGAGACGGCCGATGTCGATGACGCTGTTAAACTTGGCGACACCGATCTCTTTGCAGAACTGGCGGATCGCCTCCGGCGTGTAGCCGCGACGACGGATGCCAGCAATGGTCGGCATCCGCGGATCATCCCAACCGTTGACGTGGCCCTCTGTCACCAATTCGATCAGACGGCGTTTGCTCAGGACCGTATAGGTCAGATTGAGGCGGGCAAACTCAATCTGCTGCGGATGATAAATGCCCAGTGCGTCCAGAAACCAATCGTACAGCGGCCGATGGTTCTCGAATTCCAGCGTGCAGATAGAATGCGTGATACCTTCGATGGAATCGCTTTGGCCGTGCGCCCAGTCGTACATAGGATAGATGCACCATTTGTTGCCCACATGCGGATGCTCAGCGTGCAGGATGCGATACATTACCGGATCGCGCAGATTGAAATTGGGCGAATTCATATCGATTTTGGCCCGCAGCGTACGCGAGCCGTCGGGGAATTCGCCGGCTTTCATGCGACGAAAAAGGTCCAGGTTCTCCTCAATAGAACGATTGCGGTAGGGACTTTCCTTGCCGCCCTTGAGGTCGCCGCGGTACTCGGCAACCTGTTCGGGTGTCAGATCGCAGACGTAGGCTTTGCCGGCCTGAATGAGTTGCTCAGCCCACTGGTAGAGCTGCTCGAAATAGTCGGAGGCATAGTACAGGCCGTCCCACTGGAAGCCGAGCCAGCGCACGTCCTCCATGATGGAGTTGATATACTCGATGTCCTCCTTGACCGGGTTGGTATCGTCGAAGCGCAGATTGCACTTGCCTCCGTACTCAGCGGCGAGGCCGAAGTTCAGACAGATCGACTTGGCGTGGCCGATGTGCAAATAGCCATTCGGCTCCGGCGGAAAGCGCGTATGGACGCGGCCTCCGAATTTGCCGCTCTTTTGATCCTCATCGATGATTTCCTGAATGAAATGACGGGCCGGAACCGGCTCCTTTGATGTTTTCTCGGATGCGGGCTTGTCTGGGTCCTTGCTTTTGTCGCTCATGGCTCTCCTACCTCGGTCGGCAACGAATAGACGTACGAGTGCTCCACAATCTTATCGCGGAAGGACCGGCCTCCGCAACACGAGAGGTCAGCCCATACACGGTGTGCCAGGCGAAAGGTCGACATAAGCTGGCTGGTGCGCTTACCAGCCGGCTTATGCCGGCCGCTCGTCAAGAAACTCGCCAGGTACGGCACGAAGGATGCATAAAGAAAAAAACCAAAAAAATGAAGTCCAGCCCCTTGACAGAATCGTTTGGCAGCAATAGAAGAGAAGATGTTTCCCCCGCCAAAGGCAGCAGGGGGTGGCATCGAACCAAGGAGGCGAGCCATCGATACGCCACCGACGAGAGGACGCCGGGACCCGTAGGTTCGTGGATTTCGGCTCATACGGTGCTGGGGTTGCGACTTGCTCGCGAGCCAAACGAACCCCCCAGTAAAACCTGATAAGTAGCGACCGATCCGATGGCCTCGACGAGTCCCGGCCGGTGAAAAACCGAGGCGGCAGCCCGCCTTGCCGATTCAGTTCGGCGCGGCGGGCTGCTGTTTTTTGGTCGATCCCACTTCGACGAAACCGAGCAAACCGAGTGGCGAACTCATGGCAGCTCGCGGATGCGAATGGCCTTGAAGTCGATGGGCGCCCCCTCAGACTCCAGGCACAAATAACCCGTTCGCGGCTCGATCTGGTTGCCGCCGGACACTTCCTCGCCATTGACCCATAAACGAACTTCGCCGTTGATCGCCCGTATGTAGTAATGGTTCCACTGGCCGACGCCTTTGCTCCGCTTCTTGCGCGGGAAGCTGCGGCTGCCATTGGGCGAAGTCGGCGGAAACGGCTTCATCTTCGCCTTGCCGACCGGAAAAACATCACCATTGGTCGTGAACGAATCGGCCTTTTTCCCTGTCCGCTTTTCGTATTGCTCGAGGTAGCCGTGATCGAGGATCTGCACTTCGATGCCCGCGGAAGGCAGCCGGCCCGGTTGCAAGTCCTTGAGCGCTTCTTCCGGCACCCATACGAAGATGCCAGAATTGCCGGCGCTCTTGTTGTGCCGCCATTGGGCTACCAGCTCAAAGTTCGTGTAGACTTTTTTCGTGCGGCAAACGCCGATCGGCTTGCCAGTGCAGTGGATGGTACCGTCCTTCCCGGTCCAGGTATCTTGAGCGCAGTTGACGTTGACGAAATCCTCAATACTCAGTTGTTTCCAGCCGGGACCTGTGCCGTCGATAAAGGCTTTGGGCAGTTCTGCTTCGGGCTGATCTGCCGGGACAGCTGCCGAAACAGCGAGGAACATCAAAGACACAATCAGCATGGCGAATCGGGTTAACTTCATACATTCGCTCTCCTGGTAGGTCCATTCTCATAGACGAATCATTTTGAAGGTATATCCACCTTGTGCGCTATCGCCAATCGATTATGCGTAAGATACAGCAATGGGAATTTTCAATCCAGAACGGCGGGACGGAATGTGGAAGCGTTGAGCTTCCCCGGCGGTCACTTCATGATGATGGGGCCGGCCATGAAACAACAGGTAGGGGTAGACTCGGCGGCCCACCGCTGCCGGCTATGTATTCTCTGGAAGGGATTCTGTCGCAGCAGACGGCGTGAATTTCGCGGCCGGATCCGGGAGAGAGCGTAGCGCCTTGTCGGCAATGTCCCGACGATAGAACGCGCCAGGGAATTGGATGCACGCCACGGCTTCGTAAGCGCGGCGCTTGGCGTCGGCCAGCGTGTCGCCCAGGGCTGTGACGCCGAGGACGCGGCCGCCGTCGGTCAGGATGCGGTCGCCGTCGCGACGTGTGCCCGCATGGAACACCTTCACGTCCGGCCATTTGGCGGCTTCGGTCAGCCCCCTGATGGGAAATCCTTTCTTGTAGGGGCCAGGATAGCCGCTGCTGGCCATGACCACGCACACCGCCGGACGCGGATCCCATTCCAGCTTGCCCTCGAACGCCTCGAGCCGTTCGTCTACGACAGCTTCGATCAGATCGAGCAGATCGGTGCGCAGACGCATCAGTAATGGCTGAATTTCCGGATCGCCAAAGCGACAATTGAACTCCAGCACGCGCGGCCCCTGGTTCGTCGCCATGATGCCGGCATAGAGGACGCCGCGGAACGGCTGCCGCCGCCGTTTCATGGCATGGACAATAGGCACCAACACCTCGCGGTCAATGGTGTCCAGTAGCTCTGGCGTGCCCACAGGGGCAGGACAGTACGCGCCCATGCCACCGGTGTTTGGCCCTTTGTCCTCATCGAAAGCGGCCTTGTGGTCCTGCGTCGGCTGCAAGGGCACGATGGTCCGGCCGGACACCAGAGCGAGAAGGCTCAGCTCTTCGCCTTCCAGGCGCTTTTCGACGACCACTTGCCGGCCGGCGGCTCGGCCAAATTCCTCGCGGACCATGATGCGCTCGATGGCCGTCAGCGCTTCTTCGTTGGTTGAACAAACGATGACGCCCTTGCCGGCGGCGAGTCCATCGGCTTTGACCACCAGCGGATAATCGCGGGTTTCGATGAAGCGGCGTGCGAATTCGGGATGATCGAAGATGCGGAACTCGGCAGTCGGCACGTCGGCATGACGCATCAGTTCCTTGGCGAAGACCTTGCTCGATTCCAACCGTGCTGCCTCGCGGGTTGGGCCAAAGATGCGCAGATTGGCTTTCTGAAAGTGATCGACGATGCCGCGGGCCAACGGCTCTTCCGGTCCCACCACAGTCAGATCGATTTTCTCTTTGCGCACGAAAGAGACGAGGCGATCGAAGTCGAGGGGATCGATCGGGACATTGACACCGTCCTCGGCGGTGCCAGCGTTGCCCGGAGCACAATAAACTTGCTCCGCGCGCGGCGACTGCGCCAATTTCCACACCAAGGCATGTTCGCGTCCACCTTTGCCGACGACAAGCACCTTCATAGTTATAAAATCCAAAAAGGCGAATGGCCAGCGCTTTCCCGGCCCACCGCGTCAGTAAGGTACGCTCCTTCCCTTGCGCTGCGGGCTGATAAAGCGCTGGCCATTTTACGACACAGCGGCAACCGTGGGCAGGAGAGCGCGAGCGTGGTCAGGGCCAAGGCGGTGGCAGTAGTCACCAAAACTCTCGCCGGGTCGGCGTTCTTCCTTGTAATGGCGCAGCAGGGGCTCCAAGGTGGCCACGATCTCGCTGCGTGGCACCAGATCTTTAAGCGGAAAATTCAGGCGATCGCCGAGGACATGACCGCCGACGTAGATGACGTACTTGTCGCCGCTGCGGCCGACAATGCCGATGTCGCTCTGGTAAGGACGGGCGCAGCCGTTGGGACAACCAGTCATACGGACGCCGAGTGTCTCGCGCGCCAGGCCCAGAGCCTGGAGCAGCCTTTCCAGCTCGTTAAGGATGCTCGGAAATACGCGCTCGGCCTCAGAGATAGCCAAACCGCATGTTGGGGTTGCCGGGCAAGCCATGCTGTATTGGCGTAGCTTGCTGAGCTGCGTGGGACGAGAGATGCCGTAATCCTCGAGCATTCGTTCGAGAAGTGGCAGAGCGCTGCCGTCGAGGTTGCACAGCAGCACGTCTTGCATTCCCGTCAGCCGCAACTCCGGCCGGAAGCGCTCGACAATGGCACGGAGCCCCGAACGCAAACGCATGGAACCGACATCTTTGACCCGGCCGTTCTCGACGCTGAGTCCGTAGAACCACTTGCCGTCGCCCTGCGGATGCCAACCCAAATGCAGGTGGTAGCCGCTGATGGACACGGGCCGCGGCTGCGCCGGCATCCCTCCGAGATAGCCGGCCAATACCTCACGGAACTTTTCGACGCCCCAATCGTGGACCAGGTATTTGATACGTGCCCGCTTGCGGTCGGCGCGATTGCCGTGATCACGGAACAGTTTCACCACGGCCTCAGCAGCTTCGATGATATCCTCGGCCGGGACATAGCAGATCGGCTTGGCCAGCATGGGGAAAGTATTGGCGTTGCCGTGCGTCATGCCCATGCTGCCGCCGACCAGCAGGTTGTAGCCCGCGATCTGGCGGTCCTCGACAATAGCCAGCAAGCCGAGATCTTGGCCGTACACATCGATGCAGTTATCTTCTGGCAGGGCCAGGCCGGTTTTGAATTTGCGCGGCAGATAGACCTTGCCGTAGATCGGCTCCTCTTCGGTCCCATCGACCGGCGCGACGCCGATCCTGTTTGTTTTGCCCTGATGCTGGCTCAGGTGCGTGACCGGCTCGCCGTTGAGCCAGATTTCATGGTAAGCCTTGCTGCGCGGGGCCAGGTGCAGGGCCAGGCGCCGGGCTGTCTCCTGCATTTCGGCGTGAACGCCGTCCTGGTGCAGCGGGGCCGGGCAACACATGACATTGCGCTCCACATCGCCGCAAGCGCCTAGCGTCGTTAACAGTGTGGCGTTGATGCCAGCGATAGTGTCTTTCAGGTGCGTTTTCAAGACGCCGTGGAACTGGATGCCCTGCCGGCTGGTGAAGCGCAGCGTACCGTTGCCGTAAGCATCGGCCAGTTTGTCCAGGGCCAGATATTGTTCCGCCGTCACGCGCCCACCAGGAATCTTGCAACGAACCATGAACATATAATGCTTGCCCACTCCCTCGATACGGCGGGCCTTGCGCGCGTCCCGGTCTTCTTGCTGATAGGTGCCGTGGAACTTTAGGAGTTGCTTATCCTGCTCGCTGAAATGATCGCTGTCTTTTTGCAGCTCCGCACGGATCGTGCCGCGCAGGGCGCAGCTGTTCTCCTTGATGCCTTCCACGGCCGAACGGCCCGGCTTCTTCGCTCCGTTGGCGGCGATGCCATTCGTGTCCTGCTGTGCTTCACCCGACATATGCGTGTCCTTGTTTTCGGAACGATCGGAATCTTCACTAAGCCGATCAATTTACATATACTCAATTCAGCGAATCCGACAAGAGATCATCGGCAAAGAAACCTGGGCAAATTCAAGTAGGCCGGTGTTAGCATCCGAACTGTTACAACATGGCCTTGACCAACCTGGGCTTTCTGACGGTCCTGCACGAATCGAGCGGCTACCTGGGGGGCTACCTTGTGACCAATGTCTGGGGTCGGCCGCTGGAATTTCGCCTTACCAGCGCCGTGCAGCCTAATCGCGTGCAGCATATCCTTTACGCCAGCACTCTGGAGCCATATATCTGCGCCGACCTGATCGGCAAGACGCTGGTGGATAAGGCTGCCGTGCCCGTGCAATTGCTCCTCACCGATCGCGCCAGCGTCCTCGATCTGCGGCTCAAGCTGGAATGTCCTGTGGTGTGGCTGGCCGCAGCCGATGATGCACAGGCGGCGGCGCTGACTGAACGGATGGCGGCACCCGCACAAGCGGGGCATGGTCCATTGTTGTGCCATCCACGTTTCCCCGATGATGTGGCCCGAACGCGCGAACTACTGGGCCATCTCGATGTTGGTTTCGATCTGGCCGAGCCGTTTGTCCGCATCCGCGAAGCTATCAGCGAAGCCCGCAAGATGGGGGTACATAAATGAGTACCCTCCGCACCGCGGTTATTTCGTTAGGGCGAGCGGACTTTTCCCTCCCCCCTTGTGGGGGAGGGTTGGGGGGACACCACTCCTTGGCTCAATTATCTTGACACCTCCTACCTCAGCCCTCCCCCATGAGAGGCGAGGAGGTTTTGCTCGATAACGGTGTTTGCGTAAGCGATGCGGTCATCGCTGTTCTCCGTTACGGAGCGACGCTGCCTTCAATTGTAACCACCACCGGCGCATCTTGCAGGTCGGTTTTGATCTTCACTTCCTGCTTGAAATCGCCAGCTTTGCGAAACACGCATTTGAAGGAGACCACCTGCACCGGAGCAGGAGTGGCCGACGGCGGCGGATCGACGTGCATGCCTTCTCCCATTCCCTCGACGCTCATCACGCGGAATGGCTTGGTGCCGCGAACAACCACACGGCGCGTCAGCGTCTCGCCGAGCTTGACCGCGCCCAGGTTCAGTGTCGCCGGCGCTACCGTCAGGTTCGACTGCACCACGCCTTCGACCAGCACCGGCAAGAGCGGGCTGGCCGGATCGTTCGTTTTGAGAAAAAGATCGCCCTTGAGCGTGCCGAGAGGGGCATCGGCCTTGAGGGTGACCCGCACCCGGTAGCCGACCTGTCCCGGCCGGCGGTATAGCTCGCTCAGCGCTACCTCGACGGGCAAATCCTTCGCCGACGCTTCCGTCACCTGCCAATCGAGCACGCCGGCATATTCTACGTCGATGACCTGACTGGCTTTTTGCCCGCGCGTCACGGTGCCGAAGCTGACTTGACCTGGATTGAAAACAATATCGGCCCGGCTGTTAGCGCTGACGCGTAGCTGGGCGGTAGAGATGAAATCGGGGCCGACGGTGACAGCGATGCCGACGGTTTTGGGGCCGGTGAAGCGCCGGGCGTCCATGGTGACATCGATGGTAGTTGATTCGCGCGGCTCCAGAACGCGTTTGGCAGCTGTGGCCGACACGCAGCCACAGCCGCTCTTGATACTGGTGATCTCCATGCGCACGGCGTAGATGTTGGTGATGACAAAGCGGTGTGACAACTGGGCGCCGCGCGGCACGCTGCCGAAGTCGTGGCTTAGTCCCTCCTTGAACATTTTCTCCGCCCACGCCGATTGCGCCGATGTCGGCGCCGCACCGAAGGCAACCACGAACAACGCCATCAGAGCGTGCCTCAGATTCATCCTCTCCTCCTGGAAATGCGCGACGGGCTATGCGGGAATCCCGCAGGGGCGAAGCACCCAAATTCTAGCGTGGCACGTCTGTAGGGTGAAGTCGGATTCTTGCCGACAACCGAATGAGCCGGAAGCGTAAGCGACCGCCAAGCATCCATCACTCATGCTTTCCGGCCCGCCCGGACGTTTTGCTAAAAAACCAGGCAATTCAAGCGAACAGGAGAAACCACGATGGCTGCGGAGCTGTGTCTCGACGGCGTAACCCTTTGCCCGGAGCTGAGAAAGCCCTTCGACGTGCTCGTCGAAGGGCGGTTTCTAAAAACAAACGGAGAGGGCGGGATTCGAACCCGCGGTGGGGTTTTACCCCCACGCCGCTTTAGCAAAGCGGTGCTATCGGCCACTCAGCCACCTCTCCAAATACCTTTGTTCCAGGGACTTACGTCAAGTGTTGGAGGA
>JAJPHU010000010.1 GCA_021325115.1 Planctomycetota bacterium
ACTGGCTACGCCGCCAACGCTTGGGGTCGAACCAATCGTCGTTTCATCCCTTTCTGAAAGGACACGGCCATGTACATGCAGCAGCAACTTTGCCGTCGCGGTTTGACGCTCCTTGAACTGTTGGTTGTCACTGCCATCATCGCCATCCTCATCGGACTCTTGTTGCCGGCAGTGCAGAAAGCCCGCGAAGCCGCCAACCGTGCCCAGTGCCAAAACAACCTTCGCCAGATGACCTTGGCCGTTATCAACTGCGCCGATACCAACCAGGGCCTCCTGCCGCCGGGCAGCGGCCGCTACCCCAATCCGTCTCCGGCTGCCAACAACGCTTATGGCTCTGTATTCTACCACATCCTCCCCTACCTCGATCAACAGAACATGTACGACGCCACCTTCCGTCCAGCGGGCGGCGACCCCACCAAAGAAAACGGCGAATCCAATCCGTCCTATTCCGCCTTCTGGGGTTATCTTAAGGGGCACATCAAACTCTATATCTGTCCCTCCGATCCCTCCAATCCACCCAAACTCTTTCCCTCAAGCATGCCGGGCGGCGGGACCTATAATGCGATCAGCTATGCCTCGAATGGCCAGGTCTTTCCGTGGTTCGAGGACTACAGCAAGCTCCCAGGCAGCCTCGTGGACGGCATGTCGAACACGATTTTTCTCTCTGAACGGTCGTTGAATTGCCAGAGCGTCACGGGCACAGGTGCAAGCCACTGGTACAATGCCAACTCCTTCGCCACGGATAAGAACAAGGTCGCGGTCGTTCCGCAGGGTCCGGGCTGGTATCCGCTGTTTTCGCCGCTGCCGGTGGAGACATGCGGCGGCCATTGCTCCGAGGACGGCTGCACGAATGCGGATGCGGCCGCCGAGGGCCAGCCGAGCAGCTATCATACAGGCGGGATTCTGGTGAGCATGGGCGACGGCAGCGTGCGTCTGGTCCCGTCAAGCATCAGTTTGGGGACGTGGCTGTCGGCCTGCACCCGGAGTTCCGGCGACCTGCTGGGGCCGGATTGGTAGCCGCCGCGTCCGCAGGGAAGACCATCGGGAGATGCCCCCATGACGAGCCAACTCCCTCTGACTCAGCAAGCCGAACAGCTGCAGCGTCTTCTACAGGCCGCTTGCCCATCCGCTTGCCCGGGCGATACGGATGCGGAGAAAACGATGAAGTGGCTCGCTGGCCATATCGACAAGGGACTCTGCCGTGTCTATGCCGTAAACATAAATGAACGCCTGGATGAAGAAGGCTACCAGCGGCTTGTGGAGCGCGTCCGGCTGCAGATCGACGATCCGCAGTTGATCGAACAGCTCAAGGAAATCCCGGCTGCGTCGGCACAACCGGAACAGTTCTCCCAAGAATTGCTCGCTCCATTGCTTGTCGGCATCGCGCTCGCCGAGATCGATCACATCTTGCAACAGGCCAAGACGCTGGGCCGCGAGGAGAATTTTCTCCACGTCCAGTGCATGCGTGTGGGCAACGAGTTGATTGTGTTGGCCGATCAAGACCCACGGTACGAGTGGATCTTGTCCGCCGTAAAAACACGTGTACGTGAGGAATTGGCCCATCTGCACTATGAGCCGGCGGTCATCGAGACGCAATCGCTCGATTTGAGCCTGGGCCATCGGCTGCGCTTTCTCGATTATGAGCTGCGTCTGGTCAAAGACCGGCATGGCGAGATGCGGACCCGCTATCGGCTGGTAGAGAAAAGCAAACGTCGCTATGCCCCAAAAGCACGCTCACAGCTGCTCGGAAACTCTCTCCTCTTGCAATGGGCGCAACCTTGCCTGAATTGGCTAGAGCGCCGGCCTGGCTTGCGGTTCATCCCTGGCCTCTGCCGCAAAGCCGATGCGATCCAGGTAGGCTGGCGCCATCTGCCCATCACCCTGTTGCCCGTTTTGATGTTGCTGTTCGGGTGGCTCTCGCCCGTGGTCTTGCTGTGCCTGGCCGCGATTCCGGTGTGCAACTGGCGCTGGATCGTGGACGTCCTGCTGACTCCTTTGGAAAAAGCCAATTCAATCCAGGCGAGTTGGCGTCACCTGCCTATCACGTTGTTCCCCGTTCTGCTGTTGCTGCTCGGCTGGCGCTCGCTGGTGCCGTGGCTCGATTTGGCCGCGCTTCTCGCGTGCAACTGGCACTGGACGTTGGGTCTCGTGCGCTGGGCGGGCCGGCACAAGCTGGACGTGGTGGTAGGGACGTGCGCGATGATGGCCTTAATCTTTATCGCGCCATTGCTGCACGATATTTACGCCAATCGTCCGCACGAAGAGGCTGTTCCTTCCCCTTTGCCGCCAGGCTTTTACCTGGGTGAATATCATGGCCCGTCGTGGTGGCAGGGCGAGTCGACGCTCACCGTGAACTATGGGCTTTACGTGCCGCCGCACTTACAGGGACAGAAAGGACCATTTCCTCTGATGGTTTTCTTGCACGGCTATGGTGAACGGACCAAATCGCGCATCTTCAAAGTTGGGCCGCCCGCAGCCATCGTCCAACGCTTCGGCACCAACAAGCCCAACGGCCCTTTCCCCTTCGTAGCCTTCTTTCCCATCGATCCAACGGGGCAATGGCAGGCGGGCAGCGCCGAGGTCGAAGGTGTCCTGATGGCCTTGGATTACGTTATCGAGCGTCATCGGATTGATCCGACACGGATCTACCTGACCGGCCATTCAGCGGGCGGCAACGGCGTGTGGTCCTTGGCGGAGGCTTATCCCGATAAATGGGCAGCCGTCGCTCCGGTCTGTTCCTTCATCAGTCCGGACGTGGAAAAGGTGCGCCATCTGCCGGCGTGGATCTTTCACGGGGCCAAAGACCCGCAAGCACCCGTGGCACGGGAACGCCTCCTGGTGCAGCAACTCCAGCAAGCCAGGGCCGACGTGCGTTACACGGAGTTCCCTGACAAAGATCACGGGATCTGGCCGGAGGTGTACAACACCAAGGCCCTGTACGAGTGGTTGGCGCAGAAAAAGAGGAAAGATTGAACGGCTGGAAAATGCCTGTCTTGGTCGAGAAATAATTTTAGGATAGGTCGAGCGGAACGAGATCTCTCATGCCCCGCTGGTGGATCTCGCTCCGCTCGTCCTCATCCGACACGATCTTCCGCCCGTCGCTGGTGCTTCGGGCTGATTCGATCCGCTATGCAGCGATGGCAGCGGCGCTTTGGACGTGCCGCGACGGATGCAACAGCAGCTCCAGGGCCGTGACCAAACGATCCGGCCCGCGCCCATCGATCAACTTGCGTCCGCAGCGTGCCATGGCCTGGCGTTCCAGGCCATCGCTGAGCAGGTCGGCGACCGCTTGACGGATGGTCTGCGTCGAGACGTTGGCCTGCCAACCCAGACAGGTGGCTGCCCCTTCCTCTTCGAGCCGTTGGGCAGTCGGCCAATGCATCTCGGACTGAACAATGACGATCTGCGGCACGCCGACGCAAGCCAGCTCCAGTGACCAGGCATTGCCGGCACTGACAGCGAAGTGACAGCGTGCGATGCGGAACGGCGCTTCGCCCGGCTCATAGACGATCTCCAGCCGCTCCGGGCAAGCTTCCGCCAACGCCTTCAGATTATCCAGATCGCGGTGATAGGGCCGAACGAGCACGTCCACGCGCTCGACTTTGGGACAATTGAGCAAGCACTTGGCCAACGTGCCGGATTGATTGTGTGGATCATCATCGCCCAGCGCAACGATGGCGCGGAACGGCTGAGCGGGTTCCTGCGCACGTGCCGGGCGTTGTCGGCGGATCTCCGGCCGCACCAGGGCATAGCGCGCCCCCAGCAACAGTTGAGTGCCGCGCGCGAACTCATAAGATTCCCGCCCCGGTCCCAAGAGCGGATTGATAACCAAATGCGAAGAGAAGAGCGTATGCGCCAGACTATCCAGCGATACGACCAACGTGCCGGTGCCACGCAAGGTGCTCAGGTACTCCTCTTTAACGTCCGGCGAATCGACGACGACAGCGGCAGGCCGTAGCCGGCGAACTTCTTGCACCACTTCTTCCAGATCGTTGGCTGTACCCGCTGGGTTGCCAGCCTCCAGCCATTCGTTGCCGCCGCGCTTGATGGTTAGGCCCAGCGAGCCAGGTTCGAGCTGGGAGAGAAAATACGCCGGCCGGCGCCGCCGCTGGATCGCTGCCGCCAGCGTTAGGCAGCGCGACAAATGTTCCCAGCCGAGGTGCGGCGCAGCATCGACGCGGAAGAGAATGGGAGCGCGTATCATCTTTTCTGTTCCGTGAGAAAAGGATCCTGTCATAGAGCCGGGCCAGCCCCTTCGGACGGAGGTTGTCGCAGCAGAAATGCACTAAGAGAGAGTAGAACTCCTCTTCTCCGTTGGCCTTCCTGGCCCAACGCAGACGGTTCCGAGGCGTCCGCGTCCCGAGTCCGTTCGTTGGCACCTGGTGCCAACGAGGGCGAATCTTACTCCAGGATCGCTTCTCAGGAAAAGAGCAATCTCGGAGCGCCCCTGGTTCCCAGATTCCGCCTGGGAACGAGGAGAACGAGGAGAATTTACCGGGGTGTTAACACATCCCGTTCGCCTCCCTATAACGACACCATGTCTCCTACTTCGCCGTCTCTGCTGGTGGTGACAGACGTGCCGCAGTTGCCGCTGCGGCCCTTGGACTCCAACAAAGGTACGTTCGGCCGTGTGCTGATTGGGGCTGGCAGCCGCGGTATGTCTGGAGCGGCGGTATTGTGCGCCACGGCAGCGCTGCGCGGCGGTGCCGGCCTGGTGCGCCTAGCCGTGCCGGAAGGCATTTTGACCATCGTTGCCGCTGCCAATCCCTGTTACACCACCGCGCCGCTGCCCCAAGACGATCATGGCCGCCTCAGCGCCGCCGCTTTGCCGGAGTTGCTGGAACTGGTACGCGGCTATAACGTTGCTGCTCTTGGCCCCGGATTGGGTCAGAGCGCCGAACTCGGCGATACGATCACCGCCATCCTCGAACAAACCACGACGCCTCTCGTCCTCGATGCCGACGCTCTCAATGTATTAGTAGGCCGACTGGGCGCTCTGCGCAAGCATCGGGGGCCGATTGTGCTGACGCCGCATCCGGGGGAATTTGCCCGCCTGCTCGGTAGCAGCATCGCCGCAGTGCAGGCCCAACGCCAAGAACTTGCAGCGGACTTCGCGCGGACGCACGGCGTCCTTATAGTGCTCAAGGGCCACGGCACAGTGGTGACGGATGGCCACCGCGTCTACGTCAACACGACAGGCAACCCCGGCATGGCTACAGGGGGTACGGGAGATGTGCTGTGCGGCCTGATCGCCGCCCTTCTGGGCCAAAAGCTGGAACCATTTGCCGCCGCGCAACTGGGTGTGTATCTTCATGGGCGGGCCGGCGATCTGGCGCGCGAGCAAATCGGCGAAGTATCGCTCCTTGCTGCCGATTTGCTCGATTTCCTACCGCGCGCCTTCCAGAAGCATGCCGGTTATGGTTAGCCGTGACGCGGAGCAGAGCGCGTTCTCGCTCTCCTGCAAAGCACGGCTAACCAGGAATCTGGAGGATACGACTTTATGAATCTACTTTGTCCTAATTGCCAGAAAATGCTGACGGTCCCGGATGAGTTTGCTGGACAGTTGATGAAATGTCCTTTGTGCAGTGGCACATTCACGGTGCCCGGCCTGCCCGGCGCCGCTCCGCCGCCACTGCCCGCCGCCCCGGAGCCGGAAATTTACTCGATCCGCCATGAGCCAGCGCCGCCCACTCCGCCGCCTCCGTCGTATCTGCCCCCGCCTCCTCCCGAGACAGCCATCACCCCGCCGCCGTCCCCAAAACCGCCGCTGGCGCTGACAGATTATCAAGGTACTTTGTCTATATCGCTTAACCCCCAGGTGCTGCCGTGGATCGCTCCGGTCTGTTTGCTGCTGGTGTTCTTCTTGCAATTTTTTGATTGGGTTGGGCTTTATCCCGGCGGCGAGCGCGCTGAGGCAGGCAATGCTTGGCAAGCCGCCTTCGGTGCCTATTCGGTGGATGGCGATCTAAAGGGACTTGTGCCCTTTGTCGAAGATGAGAAATACAAACCCGGCGTAAGCGTCCTAACGATCTTTTATCTGCTCCTGTTCTTTCCTGCCCTCGCTGTGACCGTCGCCAGCGTGGTAATCCCCATGATTCCGGTTTCGAAGATACCGCCCCAGGTGAATAATCTCCTGCCCTGGCGTTGGGGGATCGTGGCGGCAGCCAACCTCATTGTGTTCCTTTTTCTGGGGCTTCAGCTACTTTCTGGTTTCAGCCTCGACAGCCGCTACCAGGACTGGGTAGCCCAGAAGACGAAACGCGAAGCCGAGAGCCATCCGACCACGCTAGAGCGGAAACTGGCCGATGCGACACGCGGCGAGCTTTTGGAGAGACTGCGCCATAGGTTGCCGCTGCGTCTGGCTGTGCTCCTGCACCTGATCGCTATCGTCAGCTCGGCTCTGATGTTCTGGAT